>NZ_JAXMJI010000045.1:0-8382 GCF_034376665.1 Allopontixanthobacter sp.
GCGTGCCACCGGGTTGCGGGTACGGAGGCGAACGGGCTTGCCGGACCCGATCTCACCCATGTCGGGAGCCGGCTTTCCCTCGGGGCAGGAATCCTGCCCAACAACCGGGGGACGCTGATGGGCTGGATCGGGGATAGCCAGTCGATCAAGCCGGGGAACCGGATGCCCAGCTATCCCATGCTGTCGGCGCAGGAAGTGGAAGCGATCGCCATCTGGCTCGAGCAGCAGAAATGACCGGTCGTTCGTTGAGCGACCGGCGGGATGCGATGGAGGGGCGGCGATCCGAAACCGGGTTCGACCACAATCTCTACCGCTTGTTTCCCACGCATCGCCCGCGTCCCGAAGGGGAACTGGAGGAACTGGAAAGGATCTGGGAAAACCCCAAGGGTTGGGGCCTGCTGACCGTAGTCAACAACAATTACGTCGGGTTCTTCTACGTCGCGACCGCGTTCCTGTTTTTCCTGCTTGCCGGAATACTGGCACTCGGGATGCGGATCCAGCTGGCCGCGCCGCTGCAGGAATTCCTGCCGCAGGATACCTACAACCAGTTCTTCACCATGCACGGCACGGTGATGATGTTCCTGTTTGCGGTGCCCATGGTGGAGGCGATCGGCATCATGTTGCTGCCGCAGATGCTGGCGGCCCGCGACCTGCCGTTCCCGCGCCTGTCCGCTTATGCGTTCTGGGCCTATTTTGTCGGCGGATTGTCCTTTTTCGCGTCGCTGTTCGTCGGATTGGCGCCCGATGGCGGCTGGTTCATGTACCCACCGCTGACCTCGATCGCCTACAGCCCTGGGATCAACACCGATTTCTGGCTGCTCGGGATCGGCTTCATCGAGATTTCGGCCATCGCCGGGGCCATCGAGATCATCGTCGGCGTACTGCGCACACGCGCGCCCGGGATGACGCTGGACCGGATGCCGATGTTCGCCTGGGCCATGCTGGTGTTCGCGGTGATGATCGTGATCGCGTTTCCCAGTGTCATCCTGGGGACGCTACTGCTGGAATTGGAACGGGCTTTCAACTGGCCGTTCTTCGATCCGACCCGGGGCGGCGATCCGCTGCTGTGGCAGCACCTGTTCTGGTTCTTCGGCCATCCGGAGGTTTACATCATTTTCCTGCCTGCCGCGGGGCTGATGAGCATGATGGTGGCGACCATCGCCCGAACCAGGCTCATCGGTTACCGCCTCAACGTGCTGGCGCTGGTGGCGACCGGCTTCATCAGCTTCGGGGTGTGGGCGCATCATATGTTCGCCACCGGAATGCCGCGCCTGTCGACCGGCTATTTCAGCGCCGCCAGCATGGCCGTGTCGCTGCCGGCAGGCATTCAGGTGTTCTGCTGGATCGCCACGCTCGCCGCGGGCAAGATCCGCTGGTCGACTCCCGCGCTGTTCGTTGTCGGCAGCGTCACGATCTTCGTGATGGGGGGGCTGACCGGCGTGATGCTGGGCATGGTACCGTTCGACTGGCAGGCGCATGACAGCTATTTCGTAGTCGCGCATCTGCATTACGTGCTGCTGGGCGGAATGGTCTTCCCGATGTTCGCCGCATTTTACTACTGGAACGGCATGACCAGCCGCAACGCTCTGTCGGAACGGCTGGGCAAGTGGGTGTTCTGGCTGATGTTCACAGGGCTGCACGTGACGTTCCTGCCGATGCATCTGACCGGAATGATGGGGATGCCGCGCCGGGTTTATACCTATCTGCCCGATCGCGGGCTGGATATCCTCAACCTGGTTTCCACCATCGGCGCGTTCATCATCGCCGCCGGGGTGCTGCTGTTTCTGATCGATCTTGCCCGCAAGTTCCGCTTCACCACCAGCGACGACGCCGGCAATGTCTATGGCGGCGGGACGCTCGAATGGCTGCCGACCGGCATGTATTCAACCCGGTCGATCCCGGTCGTGCGGGACCGGGAGCCGCTGTGGCACGACAAGGACCTGTGCGACGACGTTGCGGCGGGACGATATTTCCTGCCCAACAGCGCCACGGGACTTCGGGAGACGATCATCACCTCGCCGATCAACGCGGAACCGCAATATCTGCAGTTGATGCCGGGTCCGTCACCGTATCCCGTCGCTGCCGCGGTGTTCACTGCAAGTTTCTTCCTGTCCCTGACTGTTCAGGCCTACGCCTTCGCAGTGTTCAGCGGGGTCGTCGCGCTGCTGTGCGTGCTGCGCTGGTTGTGGGAGACCGATCGTCCGATTCAGCAGGACACCGCGGATATCGGTGCCGGCATCATGGTGCCGATCGCCGTTACCGGGCCTTCGGGGCATGGGTGGTGGGCGCTGAACGTGCTCATGATCGTGTTGGGGATGATCGTTTTCATGGGCATGTTCAGCTATCTGTATCTTTACGGCATCCACCCTGAAGTGTGGATCGCCCCGCCGGCTCTGCCGCAGACGCTGGGGATCTTCGCGCTGCTGGCATCAGCATTCGTCTGCGCCTGGCTGTCGCGGCGTGTGCTCGGCGGAAAACGAGCCGACGAATTTCCCGGGCAGACCCCCTGGCTCAGCGCCGCGCTGGGCGCTGGGCTCCTGGTAGCAGCGCTCTACTGGGACTGGACAGGGTGGAACGGTGCCGGACTCGCTCCGGACGCGTCAGGGCAGGGGGCAACGGTCTTCGCCCTGCTCGCGTTTCAGGGGTGTACCGCGGCCATTGCGGCAATCATGGCGCTGTATCTCGGGTTTCGGAGCGGCAGGGGCCTGCTTTCCGGGCCCGCCAATGTGACGCTCGACGTGGTCACGCGGTTCATCGGCTATACCGCACTTCAGGGTCTGGCGATCACGGTCCTCGTGCGCCTGTTTCCGGGCGGCTGAGTCGATGACGCGCGATCTTCGTAACCAGACGGACTGGCTCACGCCCTTGCTGGCGCTGGCACTGTGGGCGGCGCACTTCATGATACTGTGGGCAGCCAGCAGCATCTTTCCCGGTCAGCCGCACGCCCGCTGGATCGCACTGGCGGTAACCCTCGGCGCGCTCGCCGCGCTCATCTGGCTATGGCGAGCGAGCAAGGTCCGTTCCGTGTTTTCGGCAGCGGGCCTTGGCATCGCAGTCGCGGCCGCCGCTATTCTGTTCGACGCCCTGCCGGCCCTTATCGGATAGGGCGCGGTGCGAAGTGCGATGGTCCTGGTTTCAGAAGAAAATGGTCGGGGAGACAGGATTCGAACCTGCGACCCTCTGTTCCCAAAACAGATGCGCTACCAGGCTGCGCCACTCCCCGACATTTTTCGAGTACGAGATCCATCTAAAGTTGGCATCCGGTGGGCCCGGAGGGACTCGAACCCCCGACCTAGCCGTTATGAGCGGCCAGCTCTAACCAACTGAGCTACAGGCCCTCAGGATCTCGTTCAGCGGTGCAGCGCCTAGCTTGGCTTGGGGCAGGTGGCAAGCGCCAAGATGAAGCGGAGTGGGTGTAAGCCGCAAAAGGTGTCAGATTTCGACCGATTTGATGATTTCCGCCACGCTGGTGGGCGCTATGCCGCGCTTTTCGAGATAGCTGTAGATTGTCCGCCACCAGTCGTAGAACCGGTCCAGATCCTCTTCCGTCCGCACATAGGGCGTGTTGCCGGGAACCAGCGAGGGGCTGTGGAACGACAGCACCAGCAGCGGCAAACCGTCATCCAGCGCAATGTCGATACCGCGCAGCGCTTCCTCCGCCGAAATGCCTTCAGGGGTCAGCGAAATGCGCTCCAGCAGCGACAGTCTCGACAGGATGCCGCCCAGATGGGGATGCCGATCCACCAACGGCTGGAGCAGGTCGCCCTGGCGGCGCATGAGCCCCCAGAAGACCGTGGTAAGCGGCAGTTCCAGCACCCCGCGCGGTTCGTCCAGCCAATAGGGCACCAGTGGCGTCGCGCGGTAATCGGGGCCGTGTCCGGCGCGGTAATCGAATTTGCTGCGCACGGAGCTGTCGATCGCAATTCCCGCTTCTCGCAACATCGCCGCGCTGTTGGGGCCGAGTCCGTACCGGCCGGCACGGTAAATCATCGGGTCGGTTTGAAAGCTCTCTTCGATCTTCTCTTTTAGCCGGAGGAATTTCTCCCGCTCCAGCCCCGGCGGCAAATTCCCGGCATAGCTGTTGAAGGAATTGACTTCCTCTTCATGCGGGGGATTGACCCAGGGGTGAAGCTGGATGCCGATCTCTGCCCTGCCGGCTTTTACCGCATCGCCGAGAATTTCGGCCGCCACTGGCGATGCCGCCACCGGCCAGTCGATCAGATAGACCGGCGATACCCCGATTCCTTCGCAGAACTGCTGGAATTTCGTAAGTCGACCCACATGGTCCAGTCCGTGCTGGTTGACCGTGAATGGCGCGTTCCAGTCGAACTCTTCTTCCGTGTCCACGGTCAGCAGGCTGCGCTGCCCCCAACCGGCGCGGAACCGGGCGATCCGGTCGGGTCCTGGGGCATCGGATACGGACGGTGGCACTTGGATGATGCTCCCCTGTTCAGAACCGGAGTGTCCCGCTGCAGAGACCCTGTCAGGCGGTGTCGGCGTTGCTTGCAGAACCGTTCGCCTCACCGTTGGATAGCGGTAGTTGCAGCATTATCCAATTATCCATCCGCACCAGGTCGCCGCCCGCCGCGCGGGTTTCGGCGCGCACCAGCCGCAGGGAGAATCCCGTGCCGAATACCCCCGCGCTCAGCGATCCGCCGCTGGGGCGTGTACTGGCAGCAAAAATGTCATCCGATTCGGAAAGACTAATCGGCAGTTCGCAAGCGAGCCTGGCCATGCCTGCGCCCTGATCCAGCGTGACATGGACCAGTTCGCCCGCGCCGGTGACGCTGGCGAGTGTTGCCAGCAGCCGCCAGCCAAGTGCTTCGCATTCGCGCTCCGACATGGCGATCCGGCATGGGCGGTCGTCCGCAGCCAGTTCAAAGCTGGAAGTGCGGGGGCGAAGGACGTCCTGCAACTGGGTGCAGGTGCGCTCCACCATCGCGCGCAGGTCGGCGGTGCCTTCCTCCATTTCCAGCGCGCCGGCTTCCAGCCGGGCGAGCCGGTCCAGCTCCTCGAACCCGGCCAGAATGCGGGCACTGTCACCGGCGATTGCTGCGGCCAGGGCGCGGTATTCGTGCGGGGTGGTGCCGAACAATTGCTGCTGGATGATCTCCGAAAAGCCCTGGATCGCGTTCACCGGGGTGCGCAATTCGTGCAGCAATTGGCGAAGCCGGTCCGCTTCGCTCTCCCTGCTCGAAGCCGATTGCGTCGTCCCGCCCGAGGCGGTTACCGCAGGGCGGCGGAATTTGCCGGCATAGCCGTAGAACCTGCCGCCGGGGACCGTGAAGCGCGGCGTAGCATCGACGACCCAGCGACCCTCGATCAGGGGAGCGCCCTCCAGGATGATGGAATAATTGCGCAGCGGCTGATGCCGGGCGAAGGCAATCGGGGTGATCCCTTCGTCGCCGAGCCGCTTGCCGACCATCATCGGCGCAACCGACGCTTCGGCCCAGTCGATACGTCCTTCGGCATCGCTGGTGAAGGCGAATCCCGACAGGCGGGGCAGGTCCTGGCCCCGCTCATCGGACGAAGGGAGCGGAGACGATCCGCTGGCGCGCTGGGTCCGGCGGGAGGAACGAAAAGCCTCGATCCGTTTGACCAGAGCGCCGATTTCGCTGCCTTCGGTGCCGGAGATGGGTGCAGAGGCGGGCGCGGGCTGCGCTTCGGGCGGGACGGCGGCGTCAATGACGCTGGCGGGCGGCGGTGTCGGCAGTCCGCGGTCGTGAATACCCAGCCGATCGAGCAATCGGGCGGTGCTCGGGGGCATATCGCGGCGCAGGCGCAGAAATCCGCGCGCGCGGACCGGCAGGCGCGGGATCAGGTCCTGCCATTCCGCATCCGACAAATCGGCGCGGGCCAGCGCGGCCACGGCCACTTCGGGCTCGTCTTCCGCCAGATGCAGCGCCAGGTCGGGATTACGGAACCGCAGGCCGGGATCGCGGATCATCGCCGCGCGTTCGCTGGCCGGCAGCAGCTCGCCCAGCGCCCCCAGTCGCAGCCATGCCGAGGCGAGCAATTGCTGGTCGCGGCGGGCCGAGGGTTCGCCGGGCGCATGCACGGTCGACCGGCTGCCGAGCAGGTCGAGCAATTGCCGGAACTGTGTTCGCGCGGCACGCTCGCCCGTCGCGCGGTGGCGCAACACGGTGGCAAGGCGGTCGTCGAACAGCATCTAATCTCCGCAACGGTGGGTCGGGCATAGCGAAATCGGCGTCGTCCCCCGCGCCCGTGGCTCTCGCCAGGTTCCGGGCACGGGCAATCTGCAACTGCCGTGCCCCTATCAGCTTCGCGCCGAACGAATATGGCTGCGGCGAGTGCGTTGCAAAGCGGGACAATTGCTGGCAGGAACAATAATATTAGGGGAGAGCCGGAAACGATGCGGCTTTCATTACCGGAACGCGGCATTATTCGCCTGTCGCGCTATAGGGGACGCAAGCCTTGGCCAATCTTGACCCAATCGACCGCAAGTTGCTTGCCGAATTGCAGAACGAAGGGCGCGTGACCAATGTCGAACTGGCGCACCGCGTCGGTCTGACCGCGCCGCCATGCCTGCGCCGCGTCCGCGCACTGGAGGAAGAAGGCGTCATCCGCGGCTATCACGCCGATCTCGACGCTTCCCAGCTCGGCTTTGCGATCACCGTGTTTGCCATGGTCAGTCTGAAGAGCCAGGCCGAAACCGCCCTGCGCGAATTCGAGGAACACATGGCGCAGCTGCCCGAGGTGCGTGAATGCCACATGCTCAACGGCGAAATCGACTTCATCCTGAAGATCGTCAGCCGCGACCTGCAGAGCTTCCAGGAATTCCTCACCAGCAAACTGACGCCTGCGCCCAACGTGGCGAGCGTGAAGACGTCGTTGACGATTCGGACGGCCAAGCATGAACCGGGTGTGCCGCTGGGGTGAGGGGCTGAAGATGGGGTGGGAAGCAGCCTAAACTGTTGTCATTGGTGTGGACGTGATATCTACTCAACCGATGAACTACCAATTGATCTTATATGGTTCGCTTTCTCTGATTTCGGGCGTTTCGATTTTGCTCAACGCAAGAAAAAGGCGCCTGATGGCGGAGGCGTCGGTTACAAAGAGATTGGCTGAAATCGCTGGCGGTGCTGAGGAACTTTACTTCGAAGAACACCGGTCGCTTGAAGCTTATCCGCCACCATCGTCAGATGCAAAAATGAGACGGTTCGGCATTGTTCTGACTATCCTCGGTTTCGCATGCATCATTATGGGTTTGGCGAGTTAAAAAATAGTGCCCAGTTTTCCGCCATGTCATGGATGTCGTGGAAAGTTGCCGGTCGGCTAATCAAGCGCTGGTGTAAAAACTGGCTCAAACACAATTGCGATTGAGCCAGTTTGGCTTTCCGGCGATACCCAGATTCCGAAGCCATTCCTTTCCGGGCAAATCTTTTTGTTGGCAGTCTGTGTGGAAGTAATCACTCGCATGACTGCGCAGCCCCTGACATCGACCTCAACATCTTTTGAAAAACCGGTGGACTCCTCGCCTATCGACACGTCGATGCGCTCATCGAATAACAGCTCATCATCGAAATAGACTTGGACAGGTTCATCATAAAAATTGAAAAATACCGCTGTTCCGTGCTTTGGAGCGGTGTTCATGGTCTCCCCGCAACCGGCGATTGAAAACGCTGATAATGCTGCAAAAACCCATCGCATTTTGTGTTTGGTAGCAGAAAGTCGGTTGGCCGCAACTGGGTCGTAAGCAGACATCATGAAATTCCAAGGCACCCGATGGTCCTGCTGGCCAACCCTACCGAAGATATCGCGGTGCCATTGCCGCCCGATGCCAAACGCTGCATAACGTGCCCTATGCACCAATCACTTGCCATCGCGCTCGCCGCTTTCTCTCTCGCCGCCTGCCAGCCAGTCTTGCAGGCTGAGGCCGGGCCGGTACCAGCGGTCGCTGCGGCACCCTGGGTTCTGAGCGGTCCTGCCAGGGCCGGTTATGATCTGTCCGAAGCACTATGTTCGGGCTGTCACGCCACAAAAGCGGGCGAGATTTCGCCCAATCCTATGTCGCCCACTTTCCCAATGATCGCCAATTCCGCAGGGCTGACGCAGGAGACTTTGGCGGAATATTTGCGCGATTCGCACAATTACCCCGAGACGATGAATTTCGAAGTCGCGCAGGAAGACAGCGATGTGCTGGCGGCCTATATCATCACTCTGCGCAGCGACGATTACACCCCGCCCATACAGTAGGATCGGGCGCGGGAATTACCCCTCCCGCGTTGCCAGCCATTCTTCCAGCCATTTGATGCTGTAATCGCCGTTCAGCACATCGTCCTGCCGCAGCAGTTCCTGATGCAGCGGGATCGAGGTCTTGACCCCCTCGACCACCATTTCTTCCAGCGCGCGGCGCAGGCG
>NZ_JAXMJI010000046.1:0-48298 GCF_034376665.1 Allopontixanthobacter sp.
CGGTTTCGTTCTGCGTGGCGGATTCCGCGTCTGCAGCAGCTTCGTCGGTCGCAACTGCAACGTCTTCAGCAGCGCCTTCGACGGCTTCGCAGGCGGCTTCAACATTTGCTTCCGCATCGGCCATGGCCGAATCAGCAGCAGCTTCGGTGGTTTCCTGAGTGCCTTCCGAGCAAGCGGCGAGGGTCAGGGCAGCGCCAGCAGCGGCTGCAGCAAGTACGAACTTACGCATAACAAAATTCCTTCGTAAAGATTGCAGTCCGAGAATTACTCAGCTGCTGGAGCTTCGACGGCTTCTTCTGCAGTTTCTGCAGCCGCATCGGCAGTTGCTTCGGCCGTATCGGCGGTCGCATCAGCAGCAGCGTCAACGTCGGCAGCAGCCGCATCAACGGATTCGCCAGCAGCTTCCATGTTTGCTTCGGCATCAGCCATTGCGGAATCGGCTTCTGCTTCAGGAGCAGCTTCCGAACAAGCTACGAGGGTCAGGGCGGCGCCGGCAGCTGCGGCAGCAAGTACGAACTTACGCATGTAGAAATTCCTTAAACAGCGAGTGATGTCGCACGCCCCTTCGGGGTCATGCGTGAGGTCGTCAAAAAATTGGCGACTTCCGGGTGCTGAATAATGGCGATAATGTGACGGCGCAAGCGGATTTGCACTTTTTCGCCACTTTTCTGCCTCAATTTCGCCAAGATTGGCCGGTTTTAGCCATTTAGGTTGTGCCGATGCTGTGGAAAACATCCGCCGACCATCCGCAGGAACCTGCCTTCCGGTTGTGATAATGCAGGCTGACCTTGCCCGAATCCGCTGCTAACAGCGACACCATGTCCGAAAAACAGCATCTGTATCTGGTCGACGGGTCCGCCTATATTTTCCGCGCCTATCATCGTCTGCCTCCGCTGACCAATCCCGCAGGTGTTCCGGTGGGCGCGGTGTACGGATACACCACGATGCTGTGGAAGCTGGCAACCGATCTCGACAAGGCTGTCGGACCCACTCATCTGGCGGTCATTCTCGACAAGTCGAGCCAGACATTCCGCAACGAAATCTACCCCCAATACAAAGCCAACCGGCCGCCGCCGCCGGAAGATCTGGTGCCGCAATTCCCGCTGATCCGCGATGCCACCCGCGCATTCAGCCTGGCGTGTATCGAGGAAGAAGGTCTGGAGGCCGACGATCTTATCGCATCCTATGCCCGGTCGGCGACATTGCGCGGATGGGACGTGACGATCGTCTCCTCCGACAAGGATCTGATGCAGCTGGTCGGCGACCGGGACGGAGATATCGGCGCGATCGACATGCTCGACACGATGAAGAATTCCCGCATCGGCATCGCCGAGGTGGAGGAGAAATTCGGCGTCCTTCCCGCGCTGGTCGGCGATGTCCTGGCGCTGATGGGCGATTCGGTGGACAACATCCCGGGCGTTTACGGTGTCGGCCCCAAAACCGCGACCAAGCTGATACAGGAACACGGCAGTCTGACCGGCGCGCTGGACGCTGCGATGGCGATGAAGACTTCGAAGCTGAGGGAGCGCTTGCTCGAACATCGAGCGATGGCCGAGCTTAGCCGGGTTCTGGTGACGCTGAAGGAAGATTGCGATCTGCCGGTTCCGATCGAGGATTTCGCGCTGGCCGGCGTGCCGCCGGAGCCGCTGACGGAATTTCTCCAGACGCATGGGTTTACCAGCCTGTTGCGGCGTCTCGATGCCGGCCGGGGCAGTCCGGGCCGGACCAACGATCTCAATCCTGCCAAGCAGATAAACGCTTCAGCCAGTGGCGCGGTTGGTGCGGATCGCGGTAGCCGGCAGCAGCTACCCGATATGCCCGCCGTCGATCGGAGTGCCTATGTCTGCGTGCAGGACATGATCACCCTGCAGCAGTGGATCGACCGCGCGATGGCGCTGCGATTGGTGGCGATCGATACCGAAACCAGCGCATTGGATGCGATGCAGGCCGATCTCGTCGGGATCAGCCTCGGCCTTGGTGCCAACGATGCCTGCTACATTCCCTTCGCGCATGGCGGGCACGATCTGCTGTCCGATACGCCGCAGCAGGTCGGCCGCGATGAAGCGCTGGCTGCGCTGAAACCGCTGCTGGAAAGCGAGGCCGTGATCAAGGTCGGCCAGAACATCAAATACGATCTCAATATCCTCGCCCGCTACGGGGCAAGTGTCTCTCCGATCGACGACACCATGGTTATCAGTTTCAATCTCGACGCGGGCCGATCGATGGACGGGATCGGCGGCGGCCACGGCATGGATGAACTGTCCCAGCGCCATCTCGGCCACACGACGCTCACATTCAAGGACATCTGCGGTTCGGGGAAAAAACTGATCCCGTTCGGTCAGGTTCCGCTGGACCGCGCCACCGAATATGCCGCCGAAGATGCGGATGTCACCTGGCGGCTGTACCAGCATCTGAGGCCGCGGCTGGCGATCGAAGGCGGCACGCAGGTTTACGAGCGCGTCGACCGGCCCCTGATCCAGGTGGTCGCCGGAATGGAACGCGAAGGGGTGAAAGTCGACCGGGCCAGCCTCGCGAAACTGTCCGAGGAATTCGCGATCGAAATCGGCAAGCTGGAACAGGAAATACATACACTGGCGGGCCGTGAGTTCACCATCGGCAGTCCCAGGCAACTGGGCGACGTGCTGTTCGACACGCTGGGCTACAAGGGCGGGCGCAAAGGCAAATCCGGCCAGTATTCGACCGATCAGGCGATCCTGGAAAAGCTCGCCGACCAGGGCGCGCCGATAGCAAACAAGGTGCTCGAATACCGGCAGCTGTCCAAGCTGAAGTCGACCTATACCGACGCGCTGCAGGCGGCGATCAATCCGCGCACCGGCAGGGTCCACACGAGTTATTCGCTTGTCGGGGCGCAGACCGGGCGTCTGTCCTCGACCGATCCCAATCTGCAGAATATCCCCATCCGCACCGCGATCGGGCGGCAAATCCGCGAGAGCTTCGTTGCGGAACCGGGGAATGTGCTGCTGGCCGCCGACTACAGCCAGATCGAACTCCGGCTGGCCGCGCACATGGCCGATGTGCCGACCCTGAAGGAAGCCTTCGCCGAAGGTCAGGACATCCACGCCCGCACCGCGCTGGAGATGTTCGGCACGGTCGACCGGGATACGCGGGCACAGGCCAAGACGATCAATTTCGCGATCCTTTACGGTATCTCGCGCTGGGGCCTGGCCGGACGTTTGGGCGTCGAAGCCGACGAAGCGCAGGCGATGATTGACACCTATTTCCAGAGATTTCCCGGCATCCAACGCTATATCGTCATGACCCTGGAGAGCGTGCGGGAACGCGGCTACTCCGAAACCCTGTTCGGCCGCAAGACCTGGTTCCCACGGATCAATTCGAAAAATCCGAACGAGCGGCAGGGCAGCGAACGTGCCGCCATCAACGCACCGATACAGGGCACGAGCGCCGATATCATCAAGCGTGCCATGGCCCGAATGCTTCCAGCCCTGCGCAAGGAAGGTCTCGGAAATGTCCGGATGCTGCTGCAGGTTCACGATGAACTGGTGTTCGAACTGCCTGAAAGCCAGGTAGAAGCGGCCAGGCCGGTGATCGAGGCGGTGATGGCCGGAGCGGCGCTTCCGGCAGTCCAACTGGATGTTCCACTGGGCATCGAGATGGGCAGCGGAGTTAGCTGGGGAGCGGCGCACTGACCCCCGAGCCGGCACCTACGATGTTCGGGTTGGGCAGCAGGAATTCCGCGCGCTGGTCCAATTTCGCGCTCCTCGGCATCATTGGTTTCGCGATGATCGCGGGCATGCTGCTCGTGTTCGAGACGATCGCTGCCGAGCGGGCAGAGCGCGAGCAGGTCCGCGCGACCAACGAGGTTTTGACCGAATTGCGCAATGTCGGCAATGTCGCGCTTAATGCCGAGACCGGCCAGCGCGGTTATCTGATCACGCTGGACCGCCGCTATCTGGAACCATACGAGACCGGGCGGCAGCAATACCAGCAAGCGCTTGACCGGCTGCGCCGCGCGGTGGGACCGGACGCTTCCGCACGCCAGCTCCAGCTACTCGACCGAATTGAAAACCTCACCCTGATCAAGTTTTCGGAAATGGACGAAAGCGTAGCCCTGCTGCGCGATGGCGAGCTGCTCGACGCCCGAACCAAATTGCTCAGCGACGAAGGCCAGGAAGCCATGGTTCGCCTGCGCCATGCGATTCGTGAAATGGAGCAGATCGAGGGCAATTCGCTGGACCGGGCCGGGGCCGAAACGGCTCGCGCAGAAGGCCGTGTACTGCCCTTGCTTTCGGTCGTCATGGCGCTGCTGCTGGTGTCCCTGTTCCTGGGCTATCACCTGGTCATCCAGACTGCCCGGGCAGAAGCGCGCGCCGAACAGTCGACCGCGCTGGCCGAGGCAAGGGACCGTGCCGATTTGCTTGCTCACGAACTCAACCACCGGGTCAAGAACCTGTTCGCTGTAATACTGGCCATCGTCAGCATGAGTGCCCGCGACGAACCCGAGGCGAAGCCGATGATCGAACGGATCAGCAACCGGATCCGTGCCCTGCTGACCGCACATGAAGTAACCCAGGGCACCGAAGATCAGCCGCCCGCCTCGCTCCGCAATCTGGTCGAGACCACTCTGGCACCGTATCGTTCGGAAACACTTCGGGCAGAGGTCGACGGGCCGGAAACCTTGCTGCCGTCCAAACACATCACCCCGCTCGGTCTCGTCCTGCATGAACTGACCACCAACGCCGTTAAATACGGTGCCTGGGCCAGCGGGGGGATGCTGGCGGTGCGATGGGAGGTCGCCCGGCAAAAGCTGAACATAAGCTGGAAGGAGACTTGCGAAATGAGCGACGGCGAGCCGGAGCGCCAGGGCTTCGGCAGCATGCTGATGAACAGTGCCGCACGCCAGCTTGGCGGGACGATCGACCGGAGCTTTACCGCTGGCGGAGTAGCGGTGCTGATCGTGATCCCGCTGGAGGAGTAGACAGGGTAGCCTTGTAACCGGTGCGATCTCCCCATAGTGAAGCCGTCATGTTCGACGAATATCTGCCGAAAAATCTGGAATTCTCATGGGAACAGGCGGCAACGACCGCGATTGCGCTGGCGGTCGTGCTGCTTGCTGCCCTGGTCCTGCACCGGATCGTGTTCGCCATACTGCGGCGCATTGCATCGATGTCGTCCACCCCGGTCGACGGAATGGTTTTCGAACGACTGCACAAGCCGCTCCGGTGGTCCTTCATTGCCATCGCCATATCCGTTCTGGCGGCAAGGGACGAGGATATCGCCTTCGTCTGGAGCACGGTTTCGGGATTCGTGATCCCGGCCCTGCTCGGCTGGGTGACCCTGTCGATTGCGAAGGCGTTTACCGATGCACTGGAATACCGCACCGAAATATCGGTCGATCCGGTCGCGGCCCGCAGCCGAAGGACGCGCATCGCGATCCTGTCGCGCACCGCAACCTTCGCCATCGTCCTGATCACCACTGGCCTGATGCTGTTCAGCATCCCTGCGGTGAAGGAAGTCGGCGTGACGCTGATGGCATCGGCGGGCCTCGCCGCACTGGCGCTGGGTGCGGCGGCCCAACCGACGCTCAAATCGCTGATCGCCGGCCTGCAGATGGCCATCACGGAACCGCTGCGGCTGGGCGATCTGGTGGTTGTCGACGGCCATACCGGGCGGGTCGAGGAAATCCGCATGAGCTTCGTGATCGTGCGCACATGGGATGAACGCGCGGTCGTGGTGCCCACTTCCAGCTTCCTCGACCAGAGTTTCGAAAACTGGTCCCGCAAGAACGAGATGCTGACCGGCCCGGTCTATCTGCACCTCGACCCCGCCACCGATGTGGAGCCGGTCCGCAAGGAATTCGAACGGTTCCTGCACGCCCACGAGTTGTGGGACCGGCGCACCGGAGTCATGCTGATGACCGAAGCGCATCCGGAAAGTATCGAATTGCGGCTTGCCGTCAGTTCGCGCACGATCGGCGACCTGTTCACCCTGCGCTGCGATCTGCGCGAACATATGATCGCCTGGTTGCGCAAGGAAATGCCCGATGCGCTGATCCGCCACCGCCTGGAGGTGGAGGCGGCGAACCAGCGGACCATGCAACGCAAATAGCTGCGGGTAGCCTCAAAGCGGCACGTTAATCGTGCTTGCGATCCCGGCTCGGTTCGACCTGGCCTTCGTGCAGGAAACCGATGGGCTGGACTTCGGCGGCGCGTGATTTCAACTCCCCGCGCATTTTCTTGTACTCTTCCTCCATCTTGACGGTCACCGTGGCGCGCGAATCCTTCAGCGCCTCGGTGAAATCGGCGGCGGTGACAGTCTCGACTTCGCCTCCCGCGCGGCGCAAAGCATTGAGCCCGGCGCGCCGGACCACATCCTCCAGGTCTGCCCCCGTAAACCGGTCGGTGCCGCCCGCGACCTGAGCAAGTTTCACATCCTCCGCCAACGGCATGTCGCGCGTGTGGATCTTGAGAATATGCTCCCGGCCGACGCGATCGGGGGTGCCGACATAGACCAGTTCGTCGAACCGGCCCGGGCGTAGCAGCGCGGGATCGACCAGGTTCGGCCGGTTGGTGGCGCCGATGACCACCACCGATTGCAATTCCTCCAGCCCGTCCATCTCTGCCAGGATCGTGTTGACCACCCGGCCGGTCACCTGCGGTTCGCCTTGCCCGCTGCCGCGCGCAGGGACCAGGCTGTCGATCTCGTCGATGAAGATCACACAGGGTGCGACGGCCCGTGCGCGGGCGAACATCTTCGCGATCTGCTGTTCGCTTTCGCCGTACCATTTGGAGAGAAGGTCGGAGCTTTTCATCGAAATGAAATTGGCCTCGGCTTCCTTGGCAACCGCCTTCGCCAGCAGCGTCTTGCCTGTTCCCGGCGGCCCGTACAGCAGGAATCCCTTGGCCGCGCGGATGCCGAGACGGCGAAAGGCCTCGGCATTCTTCAGCGGCAGTTCGATGCCTTCCTTCAATTTCTCGATAGATTCGTCGATCCCCCCGATATCGCTCCAGCCGACATGGGGCACCTGCACCATGACTTCGCGCATGGCGGAGGGCTGGATGCGTTTTAGCGCCGAGAGGAAATCCTCCCGCGTGACGCTTAATTCTTCCAGCACTTCGGGCGGAATGGTTCGTTCATCCAGATCGATCTTGTGCATGATCCCGCGGACCGCATCGATCGCCGCCTCGCGGGCCAGCGCGGCCAGATCGGCCCCGACGAAACCGTGGGTTACCCGCGCCAGTTCGTGAAGGTCCACTCTGTCGCCCAGCGGCATTCCGCGGGTATGGATCGACAGGATTTCGCGGCGACCCTTTTCGTCCGGAACCCCGATCACGATCTCGCGGTCGAAGCGGCCCGGACGGCGAAGCGCCTCGTCGATTGCATCGGGGCGGTTGGTGGCCGCAATCACCACCAGATTGCTGCGCGCTTCCAGCCCGTCCATCAGCGTCAGCAATTGGGAAACCAGCCGCTTTTCCGCCTCCCCGTGCACCTGAGTGCGCTTGGGGGCGATCGAATCGATTTCGTCGATGAAGATGATCGCGGGCGCCGCGCGCGTCGCTTCCTCGAAAACTTCGCGCAGCTTCTTCTCGCTCTCGCCATAGGCGGAGCCCATGATTTCCGGGCCGTTGATGGTAAAGAATTCGGCGTCGCTCTCGTTCGCAACCGCCTGCGCCAGCCGGGTCTTGCCAGTCCCCGGCGGTCCGTGCAGCAGCACACCCTTGGGCGGATCGACCCCCAGCCGGGTGAACAATTCGGGATAGCGCAGCGGCAATTCGACCATCTCGCGCAATTGCTCGATGGTCTCGCCCATGCCGCCGACATCGTCGTAATTGACCACGGCGCGGCCGTCGCGCGGCTCCTCGAATTCGGCGCGAAGCTCGACCTCGGTGTTCTCGTCGATATGGACGATACCCTTGGGCGCGGTGGATACCACAGTCAGGCGAATCTGGGTGAGAGCATAGGCCGGCGTGTTGAACATCCGGCGCACTTCGGGCGGCATATTCTGCACCGGCTGCTGGCCGGTCGTCGCCACCAGATCGCCTGCCACCACGGGCTTGCGGAAGAAATTGCGCTTCAGGGCCTGGGTGGGGCCCTGGAGCCGCATTTCCCGCTGTGCGGGGGCGAACACGACCCGGGTGGCCGGACGCGTTTCGGCGAGTGTAATCACCACGTGTTCGCCCGAACCGACCTCGGCATTACCGCGCTGCAATCCGTCGAGCCGGACGATTTGCAGCGCCTGATCCTCGTCATAGGCGGGCATTGCAATGGCCGGAGTGCTCCGTTTTCCGGTAATCTGGATTACGTCACCTTCGGTAATTCCCAGAGTTTGAAAGGCAGAGCGCGGTAGCCGTGCAATGCCCTGGCCGCTCTCCTCCTGCCGTGCTGCCGCGACCTGAAGCCGGACCCTGGATAGTTCGCTTCCCGCATCAGCTTCGGCCATTGGTTGCTTGCTCCTGAAAAATACGTCCCCGGGATTTCCGCGAAATCCTCTGTTCCCTAGCTAGGAAGCGCGACCCCGTGATGCAAACGCCCAAAAGAGCGAGTGGGTCCGCACTAACCACTTTACGGAGTGATCCGGAGGGAAGTCTGCCCCAGGCAGGCGTTAGCGGCCATGCAGCGCGGCCGGGAGACGCATAAAAAAAGCCCGGCTGTTGCCAGCCGGGCTTTGAAAGTCTTGGGAGAGGATGCCTAAAAGGCACGTTCCTTATGTCCAAGGCGGCAAAATTGTGCAAGTGCGAAAAACTCATCGAATGATGCATAGTTTGCAACTTGCAAATAATTTCCCGATGTTTCAGTGTCATGCCGAACGAAATCTGTCAGTCTGAATGTCCTATGCCGCAGTTGCATATAGACTTATTGTGCAATGCGCCATTAACCCCGCTCTCAGCATCCGCGCGATCACCTATCAGGAGTCCGTCGGGAGTCTGCCAATTTCTTCACCAAATTCGCTTCAGTCAGGAGGGTGACACGGGCCGTCCGCCGCCCTAGAAATCACCCTGAAAATTGATCGTCTACTCAGGAGATACCATGCAAAAGCTATTCCCCGATGCGAAGGCCGCGCTCGAAGGTCTGTTGCGCGACGACATGCTTATTGCATCGGGCGGCTTCGGGCTGTGCGGCATACCCGACCGGCTGCTGGATGCGATTCGCGACAGCGGGGTGAAAGGGCTGACCTTTGCCAGCAACAACGCGGGGATCGACAATGAAGGCATCGGCAAATTGCTGCGCACGCGGCAGGTAAGCAAGATGATCTCGTCCTATGTCGGCGAGAACAAGGAGTTCGAGCGGCAATATCTGGCGGGCGAACTGGAAGTGGAATTCTGCCCGCAAGGCACACTGGCAGAACGGATGCGCGCCGGGGGGGCCGGTATTCCGGGCTTTTACACCAAGACCGGCGTCGGAACGCAGGTGGCGGAGGGCAAGGAAGTGAAGAATTTTCGCGGCGAGGACTATATCCTCGAAGAGGGTATTTTCGCCGACCTCGCCATCGTCAAGGCCTGGAAGGCTGACGAGTCCGGCAATCTGATGTTCCGCAAAACGGCGCGCAATTTCAACCTGCCCGCTGCCACCTGCGGCCGGACCTGCGTGGTGGAGGTGGAAGAAATCGTTCCGACCGGCAGCCTCGACCCGGACTGCATTCATCTGCCCGGAGTCTATGTCCAGCGCATGATCGTGGGCGCACCCTACGACAAAAAAATCGAATTCCGCACCGTCCGGGAACGTGTAGCCGCATAATGCTGCGGCGCCCGGCGGTGTCTGACCCCGTCACCCTCGAACACCAATGAAGGACCCTGATTTATGCCCTGGACCCGTGACGACATGGCGGCCCGCGCGGCGCGCGAACTGAGGGACGGCTTTTACGTCAATCTGGGTATCGGCATTCCGACCCTGGTGGCAAACCACATACCCGAAGGCATCGAAGTAACGCTGCAATCGGAAAACGGGATGCTGGGGATCGGCCCTTTCCCTTATGACGAGGATGTCGATCCCGACCTCATCAATGCAGGCAAGCAGACGATCAGCGAGCTGCCCAGCACCGCCTATTTCGACAGTGCAGCCAGCTTCGCGATGATTCGCGGCGGCCATATCGACCTGACCGTGTTGGGGGCGATGGAAGTCAGCGAGAAGGGCGACATCGCGAACTGGATGATCCCGGGCAAGATGATCAAGGGCATGGGCGGCGCGATGGATCTGGTGGCCGGCGTCAAGAAGATCATCGTGGTGATGGATCACTGCGCCAAGGACGGCAGCCCCAAATTCATCCCCGAATGCACCCTGCCGCTGACGGGCGTGGGCGTGGTCGACATGATCATTACCGATATCGCGGTGTTCCAGCGCCCTGACCATGACAGCCCGTTCAAGCTCGTCGAACTTGCGCCGGGCGTGAGTGCTGATGAGGTGGCCGCCAAGACCACCGCGCATTACCTACCCTAGGCTGCCGCGCTTATCCGGTCAGTCAGGCTGCAACCTGCCGCCGGATCAAGCCACCGCGGCCCTGAGCCGGTCGACCAGGTCAGTGCGCTCCCATGGGAACAGGTCGCCTTCGGCCACTCGGCCGAAGTGGCCATAAGCGGCGGTACGCAGGTAGATCGGCTTGTTCAGACCGAGGTGGGTGCGGATGCCCTTCGGCGTCAGCCTCACCAGTTCGGGAAGGATTGCCTCGAGCCGGCTTTCCTCGACCGTGCCGGTGCCGTGCAGGTCGACATAGATCGACAACGGCTCGGCCACGCCGATCGCGTAGCTCAATTGGATCGTGCAGCGGCGCGCAAGACCGGCGGCGACGATATTCTTTGCCAGGTAGCGGGTGACATAGGCCGCCGAACGATCGACCTTCGTCGGGTCCTTGCCGCTGAAGGCGCCGCCGCCATGCGGGCTCGCGCCGCCATAGGTATCGACGATGATCTTGCGGCCCGTCAGCCCGGCATCCCCGTCCGGGCCGCCGATTTCGAAACAGCCGGTCGGATTGATGTGATAGACGGTGTTTTCCGTCAGGAGTTCGGGGGGCAGGACGTCCGCGATCACGCCTTTGACGTAATCGCGCAGCTCGCCATATTTCGCCGCATCGCCTTCACCCTTGTGGAAATAATAGCCGGGGGCGTGCTGGGTCGAAACAACGATTGCAGTCGCTTCCACCGGGCGCTCGTTGGCATAGCGCAGGGTCACCT
The DNA here is from genome assembly GCF_034376665.1 of Allopontixanthobacter sp. NCBI lineage: Bacteria > Pseudomonadati > Pseudomonadota > Alphaproteobacteria > Sphingomonadales > Erythrobacteraceae > Allopontixanthobacter > Allopontixanthobacter sp. Next base: position 11,145 of record NZ_JAXMJI010000046.1, read on the forward strand.
GGCTCTTTGCGTCGGGTTCAAGAAACGGCGCCTTGCCGGATTTCCGGTCCCTCGCCATGCGTTCGAGGATCTTGTGGCTGTAATCGAGCGTCGCCGGCATCAGGTCGGGGGTCTCGTCCGAAGCATAACCGAACATGATCCCCTGGTCGCCCGCACCTTCATCCTTGTCGTCACCGGCATCCACGCCTTGCGCGATATGCGCCGATTGGGGGTGCAGGTTGTTTTCGAACCGCAGCGTTTCCCAGTGGAAACCGGTCTGTTCATAACCGATGTTCCGGACTGTTCGGCGCACCGTTGCCTCGACTTCTTCCGCGACACCTTCGGCCCAGTTGCCATCCGTATCCATGATGCCCTTGCCGCGGATTTCGCCGGCCAGAACCACCAGCTGGGTGGTAGTCATGGTCTCGCAAGCAACGCGCGCTTCGGGGTCTTTCGACAGAAACAGGTCAACGATCGCGTCGGAAATCTGGTCGGAAACCTTGTCCGGGTGGCCTTCGGACACACTTTCGGACGTAAACAGATAGGTGTTGCGCATGATACCTCTGCGAATGGGCAAATGTGGATATAAAGAATTCTTTATGTGTCTGCGGGTCCTAGCGCCGTCTCAACCGCGTGGCAACCAGCGATGCGGCAATCGCGGCCAGCGCCCATAGCAGCGGCAGGAGATTGCCCATGCGCGCGAATAATGTCGGCGGATGCGCCGGAGGGACCAGCCCGTCCAGCCGCGCCGCGCGGCCGGTGCCGATATGCGCGCGCACCACGCCCCGAGCATCGATCACCGCGCTGATCCCGGTGGTGGTGGCCCGGAGGACAGGCAGCCCTTCCTCGATCGCGCGCAGCCGCGCCTGGGCCAGATGCTGCGGCGGACCCCAGCTGCCGAACCAGCCATCGTTGGACGGGTTGAAGATATAGTCCGGCCGATTGGCCCGGTCGGCCACCTGGCCCGAAAACACGATTTCGTAACAGATCTGTACGCCCGCCTTTCCCCAGGGTCCCAGCGGCAGCGTTTGCGGCCCGGGACCGGGGAAGAAATCTAGGCTGCCCGCCACCAGCCGCGAGGCACCAAGCGGTTCGAGGATATTCCTTAGCGGCAGGTATTCCCCGCCCGGCACCAGATGCGCTTTGTCGTAACCGCCCACAATAGCACCATCGCTGCCGATGGCGGTAACGGCGTTGCGCGCACCGATGGCCCGGCCATTCTCGATCTCAAGATCGACCGCACCGGTCAGCAGCAGGCTGCCCTGGCCGATCGTTCGTCCGATCCGGTAGCGGGCGAAAGCAGGATCGCCGGCGGCGGTCATCTGGTCGTAATAGCGCTGCGGATAACCATCGCGCAGGTAATCGGGGATGCCGGATTCGGGCCACAGCACCAGACGCCGGGCGGTGTCCTCGCGCCTCACGGTCAAGCCGGCAATCCGCTGGAACTGACTTTCGAATTTCGAACCGTCGTTAAGCTCGTCCTGCGCCAGATTTGGCTGCACCAGCGTAAAAGGCAGCGAGCCTTCCGCGGCCCTGGAGGCAGGCCAGTACATGCCCGCCGCCAGCAGCGCGCCCAGCACTGCCGCGAGTAGCCAGCGCCGTTCGAGCAACACCGCCAGCAGGCCGACGCCGAGAAACACGGCAAGGCCGGACAGCGCGTATGTTCCCATCCACGGCAGCAAGGCTGCAACGCCCGAGCGATCGAAGGGACCGAGCAGCACCAGGCCAAGCGGATCCCACGCATATCCGGTGAACACCCAGCTGCGCAGCCATTCGGCGATCGTCCAGCATCCGGCAAAACCGGCACCGCCCGCCAGAAAACTCGCGTTCCGCCCCAGCCGGTGGGCAACGCCGCTGGCTAGTGCGGGATAAATGGCCAGATACAGCGCAAGCAGCGGCACCGCAAACCACCCGACCACCGCCGGCATTTCGGCCTGATAGGTGAAGGCGGTGGCGATCCAGTTGTTGGCGAGAGTGAAATGCGCGATGCCGAAGAACCAGCCATACAGGGCTGCATCCCGGGTCGTCGGCGCTGACCGGATCAGCCACGCCAAGGCACCGATCGCGAGCAGCGATACTGGCCACAGGCCTACCGGAGGAAACCCGAGCGCCGCGACCAGCCCGAGAGCCATTGCCGCAAGCCGGGGCCGCGCCAGGATCCGCTGCAGAGTTACGCCAGAAGCGGTCGGCGGCAGCAGGCGGTCAGATCGAAAAATGCTGTCCATGCTGGCGTCCGGCCGCTCAGGCCAAGGCCGCGGCAAGCGCGAAGTCAGACAAGCGTTTCACTGTCGTCGGCGCGCTTGCGGCGAGGCCGGAGGGAAGCTTTCCTGCTTGGCGTCTCGTCGGAAACCTTTCCGATTGCGGGCGGCAACACGGCAATATCGAATTCGCCGGGATTGCTCGCCACCGGCTTGGCAGCCGGTTTGCGCGGTGCCCGTTCGGGCTTCGGCCGCACTTGGGGTGCCGGTGCATCCTCGAAATCGTCCGATGGGTCGTCGTTCTGATCCCGATAGGAGGAACCGCTTCTCGAGCGGCCATTCGCGGGCGGGCGGGCACCATTGGCGCGGTCGCCCCCCCTGTCACTGTAACCTCCGTCGATCTCGCTGCGCTCGTTGCCGGAACGGTCGCGATCGTCGTCGCTTTCCTCGTCGCGCGAATCGTCCTCGTCCTGCCGATAGCGCGAGCGGCGTGGACGGCGGTCATCATCATCGCCGCGCGGGTCCTGAAACTCGTTCGATCGCGGATTGCCCGCTCTCGGCTTATTCCGACCCTCGTTGCGGCCTTCGTTGTCGCCGTCATTCTGGCTGTCGCCCGAGCCATCGTTCTGGTCGTCACGTCCGCCCTTGTCGCCGCGCGGGGCACGCGCTTCGTCTTGGCGAGCCTTGTTGTCGTTGAGGACGCGGAAATAATGGTCGGCAAACTGCAGGTAATACTCTGCCTGGACCCGGTCACCATTATGCTGCGCGTCCTGGGCCAGCTTCTTGTATTTATCGAGCAATTGGGGCGCGTTTCCGCGCGCCCGGCTGTCGATCCGGTTAAGCTGGTTTCCACCACCTCCGCCGCCGCCACCACCGCCTTGCGGGCGATTGGGATTGCGTCCGCGACGGCGGTTACTGTTACTATTACGATTGTTGTTCAAGGAAGTGCATTCCCTCATTCGTGGCCATCGGCGGCAAAACTGCCGGCCCGGCCTTCAGAACTATATGCCGCGCCCACACCAACGCGGGTCGCGGTGCCCCATCTGCATTCACCTCGAGCGATCGTGCCCGGGCTGCCTGACAAATTTTGGAGCTAGACCCAGCGGGAGGCGAACACGCCGCAAACCGCTGGTCTTGGGACAGAGGTAGCCATTGCAGGGCGCTTTGCCAAGCCCTTATTGCAAAACCAGCGCGCGCGGCCTGTGGGCAATATCCCGGCAAAGCGTGACATCGAAGCCGTTTGCGCGGGCCAGACCGGTCACCTGATCCGCTTGCTGCGCCCCGATCTCGAAGATTGCCGATCCACCGGGCACCAATAAATCGCGCAGCTGCGGGATCAGGATCCGGTAGTCATCCAGCCCGTCCTCCCCGGCGAACAGCGCCGCCGCCGGTTCGAAATCGCGCACCGAAGGCGCCAGATCCGCTCCGCTTTCCACATAGGGCGGATTGGCGATGACCAGTGCGAATTGTCCGAGATCGCCGCTCCAGCCCGCGGCCCGCCAGTCGCGGTCGAGCAGACGGGCGCGCTCCGCCAGCCCCAGACGGGCGGCGTTCGCCCCGGCGACTTCGAGCGCCCTGGGCGAGTTGTCGATTCCAACCCCCTTCAATTCGCTGCGCTCCGCAAGCATCGTCAGCAGCAGCGCGCCCGAGCCGGTGCCGCAATCGAGCACCCGGCCTGGCCCCTGCACCATGCCCAGAGCCGCCTCGATCAGGATTTCGCTGTCACCGCGCGGGATCAGCACATCGCGCGTTACAATAAAGCTGCGTCCGAAAAAATCCTGATGACCCAGGATATGCGCGATGGGTTCATGGCCTGCCCGGCGGCGGATGAGGTCCGCAAAGGAGGGCGGAACGGCGTCGCCCGAATGCCGCAGCAGCAATTCGGAGCGCGAGACTCCCAGCGCCTCCGCCATCAGCAATTCCGCATCGAGCCGGGCGGTGTCGCTGGTCCGGGACAATCGCTCCGCAGCCGCGCGGATGGCAGCGGCGACAGTCTCCGCCATTATCTCAGTCTCGGCTATCGAGCGAGGCGAGGCGCTTGGCCTCATCCTCGGCGCTCAGCGCGTCGACCAGTTCGCCCAGCCCCGGCCCGGCCAGCACTTCATCGAGCTTGTGCAGCGTCAGTCCGATCCGGTGATCGGTGACGCGGCCCTGCGGGAAATTATAGGTGCGGATGCGTTCGGACCGGTCGCCGCTACCGACCATCGCCTTGCGCGCTTCGGCCTCTGCGCCGTGCGCTTCGGCGCGTTTGAGATCGTAGAGGCGCGTGCGCAGCACCTGCATCGCCTTGTCCTTGTTCTTGTGCTGGCTGCGCTGGTCCTGCTGGATCACCACCAGGCCGGTGGGGATATGCGTCAGCCGCACGGCGCTGTCGGTGGTGTTGACATGCTGGCCGCCGGCGCCGCTGGCGCGGTAGATATCGATTTTGAGGTCGTTCGGATCGATCTGGACATCGACCTCGTCCGGTTCCGGAAGGACGGCAACAGTCGCGGCCGAGGTGTGAATCCGGCCGCCGCTTTCGGTCACCGGCACCCGCTGCACGCGGTGGACCCCGCTTTCGAATTTCAGCTTGGCGAACACGCCCGTGCCGCGGATGTTGGCGACCACTTCCTTGAAGCCCCCGACATCGGACGCGCTGAGGCTGACGGTTTCGACCTTCCAGCCCTGTTCGGCGGCGTATTTCTCATACATCCGGAACAAATCGGCGGCGAACAGGCCCGCTTCGTCGCCGCCGGTCCCGGCGCGGATTTCCAGCATGGCAGGCCGCGCATCGGCGCTGTCGCGTGGCAGCATGGCGATGGCTAGCGCACGTTCGGCTTCGGGCAATGCAGCGCGCAGGGCTGCCAGTTCCTCCTCCGCCATTGCCTTCATTTCCGGGTCGTCGGACATTGCCCCGAGTTCCGCGATCTCGAGCCGCATGTCGCGGATCTCGTTTGCAATCTTCGCAATCGGCTCAAGCTCCGAATAGTCCCGGCTCGCCTGCACAAAGGCCTCACCCTCCAGCGTCCCTGAAGCCATCCGCGCCTCAAGCTCCGCAAATCGGTTGGTGATGTGGTGCAGACGTTCGGCGGAGATGGTCATCGGCTATGAGGCAATATTCTACCCAACCATTCGTAACGGTCCGAGCTAATTAGTTTCGGTTGTCCAATCTTTTTCATTGCGTCAATTACGGGGACAATTTGGTCGCTTGCCACTTCGTAGTCGCCGAACACTCGAACCTTAATACGAACATCAGCGATCATCGCGGGGTCGCTTGACTCATCAACCAGCACGAAATGCTGCGGTTGGAGCTTATTGGCCTTGTCGAACCGCTTCTTCGACGAACCTGTAGCAACGAGTTCCGCAGAAATCGCAGCTTTACGAAAATTCGCACAAATGCGTTGAGCAAGGACCTTTGTTGCCTCAACCTCTCCCCCCCAAACGACTGCTACAGACGGAGATGCTTCTTCCCGCTCCCCCACCAGCATCGCCAGCCGCTCAATCCCAGCCGCCCAGCCGACCGCAGGAGTTGGCGGTCCGCCGAGGCTTTCCATCAGCCCATCATAGCGCCCGCCGCCCAGCACGGTGCCTTGCGCGCCCAGACGGTCGGTGACGAATTCGAACGCGGTGTGGCGGTAATAATCGAGGCCGCGGACGAGCGCCGAGTTGCGGGTCCATAACACTCCGGCAGCGTCCAGCCCGCTCGTCACCGCCGCGAAGAAATCCTGCGCCTCGGCGCTCAGGAAATCGTCGATCTGCGGCGCGCCCGCAACGAAGGCCTGATCACGGCGGTCCTTGCTGTCGAGAATCCGCAACGGATTCTTCTCGAGCCGCTCCTGCGAATCCTCCGAGAGTTCACCCCGCACATCCCGAAAATATTCCACCAGCGCAGAACGCCACGCCTCGCGGCTGTCCGCATCGCCGAGCGTGTTGAGCTGCAGCGTTACTCCGTCGGCAATGCCCAGTTCCTTGAGCAGTTGGTCCGCCATCGCCAGCAATTCGACATCAGCCTGAGGCTCGCCCGCACCAATGATTTCGGCGTCCAGCTGGTGGAACTGGCGGTAACGGCCTTTCTGCGGGCGTTCGTAGCGGAACAGCGGACCGTGCGTCGCCAGCTTCAGCGGCGCGTGTTGCTGCCAGCCGTTGGTGAGGTAGGCGCGGCATATCCCGGCGGTAAACTCGGGCCTCAGGGTCAGGGATTCGCCGCCGCGATCCTCGAAGGAATACATCTCCTTCGACACCACATCGGTCGTCTCGCCGATCGACCGCGCGAACACTTCGGTCCTTTCGAATACCGGCATTTCGGCGCGGCGGAATCGGTACAGCTTGCGCACCCGTTCGAAGGTTTCGACCACGAAAGCGAAAGCTTCCGCATCGGCGCCGAAAATGTCCTGTGTGCCGCGGATTGCCTGAGGTGTGTTGGTTGCCATGATGTCCGCGCGCTTAAATGGTCCCTGCCCCTCCTGCAATGCCTGCGACCACGCGGCGACTTTATTGCAGTGCAGCAAAATTAGTCTTGGCGGGGTGCCGTGCCGGGTCTAGAGAGCCGCCTCATGAACATCGACATGATCCCGATCGGCGATAATCCGCCCGAAAGCCTGAACGTCATCATCGAAGTGCCGTCGGGCGGCGAGCCGGTGAAATACGAATTCGACAAGGCTTCCGGCGCGCTGTTCGTCGACCGGATTTTGCACACGCCGATGCGGTATCCCGCCAATTACGGCTTCATCCCCCACACCCTGTCACCCGACGGCGATCCGCTGGATGCGCTGGTGATCGCGCGTTCGCCGTTCATCGCCGGATGCGTTGTCCGTGCCCGGCCGATCGGCGTGCTCAATCTGGAAGACGAGCACGGCGGCGATGAAAAGCTGATCTGCGTGCCGGTGGACACCACCTTCCCCTATTATTCCGACGTCGGCGAACGCGGCGATCTGCCATCGATCGTGCTGCAGCAGATCGAACATTTCTTCACCCATTACAAAGACCTGGAAGCCGAGAAATGGGTTCGGGTCGGCCAATGGGGCGACGCCGCCGAAGCGCGTCAGGTCCTGATGGAAGCGATCGAGCGGGCCGCCGAAGCGAAGAAGGCCGAATAGGCGCAGACAGGGCCTATTCCACGGGGCGGCTCGAATCGAGCAGGTCCTGATCGGTGGTGGCCGAAGATCGCTCCGCATCGACCATCTGCTCGACGTCGTGGTCCGGCGCGACATCGGCTCTGCTTTGCTCCGCCGCGTCTTTTGCCAGCGGGATCTTCTTGCGTCCCGGCCCGGTGGTTCGCCGCGGTTCCGATGCTTCGGTGATCTGCGCCGAACCGATGGGCAGCGGCGTTCCCGCGTCAAAACGCAGGCGGTAAATCGGTTCGGGCAAGGCGAAGCCGGCTTCTTCCAGAGCATCCTTGACTGCAGGGATCGCTTCGCTGCGGGCTTTCAGAAAATCGGTTTTCTGCTGATCGATCCAGGCAAAGAAACGAATCACGATATTGGAATCGCCGACCTGTTCGACCGCAGCAAAGGGCGGCGGGTCTCCGAGTACAAAGGATAGGTGGGACAGGACTTCGACACCCAGCCTCCGGGCCTCCCCGGCATCGTCGGCGGCATCGATCCCGAGTTCAAATTCGAACCGGCGCTGGGGATTGCGGGTGTAATTCAGGATCACCGCCTTGAACACGGTGGAATTGGGGATGCGCAGATGGTTGCCGTCCATGGTCATCAGGATGGTCGCCCGGCTGGTCAGGCGGATGACCCGGCCCTCCAAATCGTCGATCACGACATGGTCGTTGGCGCGAAACGGCTGGCGCAGCGACAGCATCAGGGACGCGACATAGTTCTCGATGGTCTCGCGCATCGCAAAGCCGAGCGCGACCCCGACGAGGCCGGCACCGCCCAGGACCGCGCCCAGCAGCGCGCCCGCACCGATCATGTCCAGCGCAATGACCAAGCCGCCGACCACGAACACGAACCGGATGGCGGTGGCGATCAGCTCGGCAAGAAAGCTGTTCGGGGCAATTCTGCGCCACAAGGAGCCGATACCCGCGATGAGATAGCCGATCAGGCCGATCACCAGCGCAACAGCAGCCGCCGCGCCGATCAGTGGCAGCATCGCTACAAAGCCGTCAAACCGGTCGGACAGGTTTCCCAGTGCTCCGAGATTCGAATCGACCGATACATCGCGTTCCAGATCGTTCTCCACAGTCACGACACCGTCGACCCGGCTCGCAATCGTCTCTGCACGTTCGATCGCCTCCGAATCGGCAGCGGAGCCGGTAAGGGTCACGACGCCTTCGCTGACAGAAACGCGGATCTGCGACAGCGACGGCAACTGGCTGAATATGTCGGTAATTCGGGCCGCGATCCGCTCGTCCGAACCGGCTTCGGCGGTGCTGGCGATCTGCGGTTCGGGCGCGGCGGCTGGTGCAGGGGATTCCGCCGCGCCCGGGATCAGGGCAGCAGCTGGCGCGGTCACTGCCGGGGCGAGCAACAGCACGAGGGCCATTGCTGTTCGCAGCATAACTGCCATTCCTAATCCCCTGCTACCACCATCCCCTCGATCCTGAGGGTTGGTACATTGATCGCGCGGTGCGTTTCGAGATCGTCCGCTGCTGTCAAAGCGGCCATCATGGCCAGAAGGTTCCCGGCAATGGTGAACTCGGATACCGGCCCGGCCAGTTCGCCGCCCACAATCCGGAAGCCCGACGCACCGCGGCTGTAGTCTCCGGTGACCGGATTGACCCCCTGCCCGGAAAGCTCGGTCACCAGCACTCCGTCGCCGATATCGGCGATCAGTTCGGCCCGGCTGACGGTGCCCGCTTCGAGGTGGACGTTGGTGGCCGATATGCCCGGTGCGCCGCTGCCGCCGCGCGCGCCGTGGCCGGTAGGATCGATGCCGAGCTGGCGGGCGGCGGAAAGATTCGTCAGCCACCCCGTCAGCCTGCCTCCTTCGACGAGCGTCCGCGGCGCGGTTGGCAGACCTTCGCCGTCGAAGGGACGGGAGCGCAGACCGCGCGGCCGGTGCGGATTATCGATAATGCGCAAGCCCTGCGGAAACAGCTCCTCCTCCAGCCGGCCAAGCAGGAAGCTGGACCGGCGCGCAATTGCGGTGCCGGATATGGCACCGAGCAGATGCCCTATGAGACTCGCCCCGACGCGCGGATCGAACACCACTGGCATTGGGCCGCTGCGTAGCCCGTCCGGGTTCAGCCGCGCGACCGCCCTTGCCCCGGCGCGCGCGCCGATCTCCGCCGGCGGCGGCAGGTCCTGCGCGAACCGCATCGTCCGGTAGGCGTAATCACGCTGCATATTCCCGCCCTCGCCCGCGATCACGCTGGCGCTGAGCGAGTGGCTGGTAGCCCCATAGGCGCCGACGAAGCCGTTGCTGGTCACCAGCGCCGCGACCGAGCGGCCGAAGCTGGCGCTGCCCCCTTCACTGTTGGTGACACCGGCGACAGCGCGCGCCGCGTCCTCGGTTTCCTCAGCCATGGCGCGCAGGCTGCTGGGTCCGGGTTCGGACGCGTCTTCGAGCTCGAGATCGGGGAACGGAGCGCGCGCGAGCAATTCCGGTTCGGCGATCCCGGCATAGGGATCTTCCGGCGCAGCGCCCGCCATGGCAGCGGCCCGCTCGGCGAGTTCCTCGAACGCGGCCGCGGAGAAATCGCTGGTGCTGATCGAGGCGGATCTCCGGCCCACGAACACGCGCAGGGATATCTCCTCGCTTTCGGACCGCTCGACGTCTTCGAGCTTGCCCAGCCGGACCGAGACAGATTCGGAAGAACTGGCGCTGGCGACAGCGTCGGCGGATGTCGCGCCGTGCCGCTTGGCTGCGCCCAGCAACTGCGCGCAGCGGTCTTGAGCGATGGTCGCGTCAATCATGGATGCATCGGGGTGTCGGACATGCGCCGCCCCTAGGGCAGGGCCAACCGCCGTGCAACGACTGGCGCCAATATGCGGCCTGTTGGCGTCAAACGGCAGCGATTGTCTTGAACAGCGCAGTCAGTCCAAACGGCAGTCCGATCGCCAGGGCCCAAAGCCCCAGCTGATCGCGGCGATAGGCGGGAGCGAGCGACCTGTCAGCTGCGGCCTCATCGCTCAGACCGATCCAACGGCGTTCAAAGAAGCGGCAGGCGGGAATTATTGCCGCCACCAGGACCACCAGCGCGAAGTAGGGAAGGATCGATCCGGCGCCGCGTTCCATCGCGGCTACGGTCACGAAAATCTGTAATCCGGTATAGACCAACAAGGCATAGGCCACATTATTGCTCATGCCCCTGCGCCAGTCGCATTTTCTTGCCGTGGCGGCGCGCTTGGCGTGCGAAACCTTATCCACAATCTGGCCCATCTCAACATCCTCACCCTATTGCCCACGGGAAGTATCTCAAACCTTCGCGCAACAGTCAAATCCGGTAACATTGTTGCAACAAAGCCGGAAAGACGCGCGTTGCTCGCACATTCGTTGCCGTCATGCACAAAGCCTGCCAAAATTCTACGTAGAGGGGTTTTTTGTCGGCGCAGCGCTGCTACATGAGTGGATAATGACGGCCCTGGAAAATAACGACGCGTCTTCGAACGCCCTTCAATCTCCCGAATCGGGCCCGGCATCGGTGCATTCCCCGGCTGCCGCATCAGCACCCATTCCGCAGGGCGGGCTGGAAGTCGTGTCGATCGCCAAGTCCTATGACAAGCGCGCTGTGCTGACGGATATTTCCCTGACAGTGGGCAAAGGCGAAGTCCTTGGGCTGCTCGGTCCCAATGGCGCGGGCAAGACCACCTGCTTCTATTCGATCATGGGGTTGGTGCGCCCCGACTCGGGCCGCATCCTGATGGACGGGGAGGATGTAACCTGCCTGCCGATGTATCGCCGGGCGATCCTGGGCCTGGGCTATCTACCGCAGGAAACCAGCATCTTTCGCGGAATGACGGTGGAACAGAATATCAATTGCGTTCTGGAAATGGTCGAGCCGGACAAGGACACCCGCGCGGCCGAGCTGGAGCGGCTGCTGGATGAATTTGGCCTGCAACGTCTTCGCACCTCCGCTGCAATGGCTCTGTCGGGCGGGGAACGCCGCCGGTGTGAAATCGCGCGGGCGCTGGCCGCCAAACCTTCGATCATGCTGCTGGACGAGCCCTTTGCCGGGATCGATCCGCTGTCGATCAGCGACATTCGTGATCTGGTAATCGATCTCAGGGACCGCGGAATCGGTGTGCTGATTACCGATCACAACGTCCGCGAAACACTGGATATCGTCGACCGTGCCTGCATCATCTACGGCGGTCAGGTTCTCTTTTCCGGCACTCCGCAGGATCTTGTGGCCGATGAGAATGTCCGCCGCCTGTACCTCGGCGAAGGATTCACCCTGTGAGACATGCGAAGCTTCCAGAGCCTTTTCCCGTCGGAACCTGAATAATGGCATTGGGCCCGCGCCTGGACTTGCGGCAATCGCAATCGCTGGTGATGACCCCGCAATTGCAGCAGGCGATCAAACTGCTGGCGCTGTCCAACCTCGAGATCGAAGCCTTCATCGGCGAAGCGCTGGAATCCAATCCGCTGCTCGAAGCGGGCGAGGTCAGCCGAGAGGCCGGCAATCCGGACGATATTCCCGAAGGCCCGCGTGAAGATGCGTCGGCGGACACCTTGATGGCCGCGGGCAACGGCGAAACCGACCGTCCCCTCGATATCGCTGCCGAAACTCTCGACCGCGACCGCGATACGGGGGACGGTGAATGGGGCAGCGGAGGTAGCCAGTCGATCGGGGCAGAAGGCCCGTCGATTGACGAACGCGGCGGCGGGGCAATCAGCCTGGCGGATCATCTCAACGCGCAGGTCGGACCGGCAGCGGGCGACACGCGGGAGGAATTCATTGCCCGATACCTGATCGGCCAGATCGACGATGCCGGCTATCTGACGATGAACGAGCACGAAGTGGCGCTGGAGCTGGACGTGCCGGTGCCGGAAGTCGAACGCGCACTGGCGGTAGTCCATTCGCTGGAACCGGCCGGGGTGGGCGCGCGCAACCTGGCGGAATGCCTTGCTCTGCAGGCGCGGGATGCGGATCGATACGATCCCTGCATGGCGCGTTTGATCGACAACCTGGACCTGATCGCCAAGGGCGCGTTCGAGCAATTGCGGCGGATGTGCGACGTCGACGACGAAGATTTTTCCGACATGCTGGCGGAACTCAGGACCTATGATCCGCGCCCCGGCCTGCAATTCGGGTCCAGCGAAGGCAGCGCAGTGGTTCCCGATGTGTTGATCGAGCAGGATTTGTCGGACGGCTGGAAGATTTCGCTCAACGAGGCGACCCTGCCGCGGCTGGTGGTCAACCGGAATTACTATCTGGAATTGCGCAAGGGCAGCACCGACAAGGAATCCAAAGCCTGGTTGCAGGAACGCCTGGGCGATGCAAACTGGCTGATCAAGGCGCTCGACCAGCGGCAGAAGACAATCCTGAAAGTGTCGGCTGAAATTGTGAAACAGCAGGACGGTTTCTTTCGTCGCGGGGTCTCGGAATTGCGGCCGCTCACGCTGCGCACTGTGGCCGAAGCGATCGAAATGCATGAAAGCACCGTCAGCCGGGTGACCAGCAACAAATATCTCCATTGCGACCGCGGCACGTTCGAACTGAAATATTTCTTCACCAGCGGCGTCGGCGCGGACGCGGATGGCGAGGGCGGCGCGTCCTCGGAAGCGGTGAAGGCGCGGATCAAGGGCATGATCGATGCGGAAGATCCCGGAAAGATTCTGTCCGACGATAAATTGGTCGAGCTGCTCAAGGCCGAAGGGTTCGATCTGGCCCGGCGAACGGTGGCCAAATACCGCGAGGCGATGGGCATCGGCAGCAGCGTACAGCGGCGGCGGCAGAAGAAGATGGCGGGAATCCGTTAGTTTTCTCTCACGGCCAGTTCGCTTTGCTCTTGCCTCCGAGGGGGCGGGCTGACCGCCCGCCGCGCGGTCGCGCTTGCGGTCCGCTGGTCGGCGTCGAGGAGGCCCCGCAAAGCGGCAAAACAACTTAACCGACTCGCCGGCTTCGCTCGGTTTACGGTTAATTAACCTTTTCTGTTCAGAAGTTGTGTGGTTAATATCGGTCAATATCTCTTGATAGGGGGTTACTGGCCATTCGGCCTGGGGCCAGGGATTTCGGGTTTAGGGGGACTTTCCCATGCGTGTACTGCTGATCGAAGACGAGCCGACGACCGCCAAGGCGATCGAGCTGATGCTGACGACCGAAGGCTTCAATGTCTATTCTACCGACTTGGGCGAAGAAGGCCTCGATCTGGGCAAGTTGTATGATTACGATATAATCCTGCTCGATCTCAATCTGCCCGACATGCACGGCTACGACGTGCTGAAGAAACTGCGCGTCGCCAAGGTGCAGACGCCGGTCCTGATCCTTTCGGGCATCGCCGAAATGGACAGCAAGATCCGCAGCTTCGGTTTCGGGGCGGACGATTATGTGACCAAGCCGTTCCACCGCGAAGAACTCGTCGCCCGCATCCATGCCGTGGTTCGCCGGTCCAAGGGCCATTCTCAGTCGGTCATCCGCACCGGCAAGCTGGCGGTCAATCTCGACGCCAAGACGGTCGAAGTGGACGGAGCCCGTGTGCATCTGACCGGCAAGGAATATGCGATGCTGGAACTGCTCAGCCTGCGCAAGGCGACCACGCTGACCAAGGAAATGTTCCTTAATCACCTGTACGGCGGGATGGACGAACCGGAACTCAAGATCATCGACGTGTTCATCTGCAAGCTGCGCAAGAAACTGTCGCATGCATGCAGCGGCGAAAACTACATCGAAACCGTCTGGGGCCGCGGCTATGTGCTGCGCGATCCGGACGCCAAGGCCGAAGCTGCCTGAGAATTTCCTCTCCGAAGATCTAGTTCGGAAAGATAAGACCGCTCCAGGCCTTGCCTCGGAGCGGTTTTTCGTTAGCTGCGCACGCATGACAGCGAACAAGCCGGGTGATCCGACCACTTTGAACCGCCTGTACGGGCGCACGCAGGGCCGCACCCTGCGTCAGGGGCAGCAGGAGCTGCTCGATACCCTTCTGCCCGCCCTGAGCGTGCCGGAGGAGGGGCCAGTCACCTGCCAGGCACTGTTCGGGCGCGAAGCACCGCTCCACTTCGAAATCGGCATGGGCGCCGGCGAGCATCTGGCCGCGCGGGCCGACATGCTGCCCGATCATGCCTTCATCGGCGCTGAGCCCTTCGTCAACGGGATGGTCGGCGCTCTCGGGCACGTCCGTGATCTCGGACTGACCAACGTCCGGCTGCACATGGGCGACGCGCTTGAGGTGCTTGCGCGGATCCCCGACGGCGCTCTGTCCTTCGTCTATCTGCTGCACCCCGACCCGTGGAAAAAGGCGCGGCACGCCAAGCGGCGGATGATGAACGACGGCCCGCTCGACATGATCGCCGCCAAGCTGAAACCGGGCGGGGAGTTTCGCTTCGGTACCGATCACCCCATCTATCTGCGCCACGCCCTGATGGTGATGCGCCGCCATACACAGCAATTCGAATGGCTAATTACCGGTCCGAAGGACTTCCAGACCCGCCCCGGCGGCTGGACCGAAACCCGCTACGAGAAGAAGGCCCGGCGGCTCGGCCACGAAGTGTGGTACTTTCGATTCAGACGACGCTAAAGTACGAAATCATTGTAAAACAATGTACTTAGCAGATTCACCTTACGCTAGAATTGCCTCCATTTCGCCCCTTTTTCCGCTTGCGTGATTGCCCGGTGATTGCCAGAAAAGGGACACGAGGTTTAGGATGGCAACAGGAAAAATCACGAAAAAATCGATAGATGCGCTCGAGCCGAGCAGCTCGAGCCAGCTCCTTTGGGATACGGACCTCAAAGGATTCGGTGCGAAAATCACTCCAGCCGGCTCGATATCCTATGTGCTGCAGTTCCGAATGGGCGGCCGTGAAGCTCGAACAAGACGCTATACTATCGGGGCGCACGGGTCGCCGTGGACACCGACGACAGCGAGAGTGGAGGCGGAGCGCCTTCAGTTACTAGTTGCGCAAGGTATCGACCCTGTAGACGATGATAAGCAGAGGCGCCGCGAAGCCGTCGATCTCGCATTCGACAACTATGCGTCGCATTTCGCTCGGTCCTGCAAGGGTGTTGGCTGGGCGAGGCTCGTTGAACGCGTCATCCGGCTTTACCTTGAACCGGTTATCGGAAAAAAGCCGCTTCCCCGAATTTCGAGGCCGGACATCGTAGCCGTCCTGGACAATATGCCCGAGCAGCAGGTTGCCAATCGCCGGAATGTCTTTGCGGTGATGCGGCGCCTGTTCCGATGGGCCGTCAGTCGAGGCGATATCGAGCGCAGCCCTATGGAAGGAATGGAAGCGCCGCCGCCGGTAAGGCCGCGGGATCGTTGGCTGCGGGACGAGGAACTGCGACACATCTGGGAGGCAGCTCCCGATTGCTGTCGATGCTTCGGTCCAATTGTCCGTTTGCTCATCGCAACAGGGCAACGCCGCGAAGAAGTTTCAGGAATACATTGGCAGGAGGTTGATCGGAAAGACCGGTTTTGGACGCTGCCAGGTTCACGAACAAAGAATAATGAACCAAACGCGATCCCGCTGAACGAACTTGCCGTTGCCGAGCTTGACCGACAGGCGGGCGGCGCGAACTGGCCGAAGAAAGGACGCGTTTTTGCAACGTCAAGCGGGGCAGGCTTTACCGGATACGCCAAGGGCAAGAAGAAACTGGACGGTCTAATAGAGGAAAGGCTTGGTGAGCCATTGCTACCTTGGCGCCTGCACGATCTTCGGCGCACGCTTGCGACCAACTTCCAGCGCCTCGGCGTTCGCTTCGAGGTTACAGAGGCAGTCCTGAACCATGTCAGTGGTTCACGAGCAGGTGTTGCAGGAATCTACCAACGTCACGACTGGAAAAACGAGAAGAGAGAAGCGCTCAACGATTGGAATGAGCATCTGGTCAATATCCTGAATGGCTCCGAACAGGCTTGAAGCATACGCTTCCGGAGCGATGGCTTGCGCATCTCAGGCCGATCCTTGTTCTGCGAGCATCGCAATCAGCCGCGAGACGTTCGCCATGCATTGGTCATGATAGCGCCTTAGAGCTTGGACGCGCTTCGATGGAGTTGCCCAAGCATTGCTCTCCAGCTCCGCGAGCGCCTCCAGAGCGTTTGGCAGGACGTCGGGCTCTAGACTTCTAACGATGTGCAATCGGTCGCTAATCAGGTCGACGGTCTGCCTTAGAAACCTGTTTTCCGAACCCAATGCAAAAATCGAAAAAACATCGCCAACGCGGTCAGCGTACGTGTCGATCGGTCCAGTTAGATCATCTTCGTCGATTTTCTGCGGTACTGGATCGACTACGCTTTCCAGGAGAAGAGCATTTACTGCCAGCATGTCTCGCAACGACTGTTCGGTCAGGAGCGTGACCCGGTACCCCTCGCCTGGAGTCAGATCGACAAGACCTTCGCCGACAAGTTGGTTGAGGCTGTCTCGCACAGGCGTCATGCTGACACCGAACTCGTCTGCCAATCGCATCGCTTCGAGCTTCTGGCCTATCGGCCAGGTGCCTTCCATCAATGCCCTTTTCAGACGGCGATAGGTCGGCTCCAAGACGTGTGCAGGGCTCATTTCTTAGGGCGACGAGCTTCCGCAAATTCACGGACGGCCGCCAGCTGGTCGGGCCGAAGCGCATCGGTAGCCTGCGGATAATCGGCTACATGGTTGCGAAGCAGAATAGATGGACACTGACCTTCGTAGTTCCCGAGATTGGGTCGGTGCTGCGCATAGCCTGCCAATTCGGCAAGTTCGGGTGGAAAACTTCGCGCGATTTCTGGCGGATAGGCCAGCCAGAGATTTTCGTAAGGCTTGAGCCAACCAAGACTGTAGCCGATCACAACGCCGCGGCGCACGCCCTCGGTCAAGTTTGGTCCAGCGCCATGTACAGTCGATCCGAGAAAGCAGATCGCATCACCTGGGCTGCTTTCCGCGACAACCGCATCGCCGAGCTGATCGAGACTTTCGACAGGACTCTTATGAGTTCCTGGATATATGCGGGTAGCACCGTTGGATGAGGTGAAATCGGTCAGCGGCCAGATGACGTTGAGCAGATATTCGTGTTCGCCTTTGGCACCAGCCCACATGTCGTGATCGCAATGGGGAAACTGTTCGATCTCGCCTGGGTGAATGGCGATTGCCTGGGCAACATTGAGCTGAATTCGGTCGCACGCCTTGCCGAGGATTTCTCGGGCCAGCGAAAGGATCAGAGGTTGTAGGACAAGGTCGCAGGCCCACGGTGAGCGGCGCAGCAGACTACCGAATCGCTTGGTACGAAACCCGTAGAAATCGCCTTGACCCAAAGGGGCTTCGGCAAAATCCTGCTCAAGATCTGCATCGAGCGCGGCGATGCTGCTCTCAGGGAGCAGGTCCGGAATGATGCAATAGCCATCCGTCTGCAGCCGTTCGAGCCAATGTTTAGGGTTGAGATCTCTCACGACACCAACTCCGGCGCCGCCTCGGCGACGCGGTAGGCGCCTTTTCGATAGATACCGCCACGAGCGAGATCGTCCGGCGTCTCGCAATCTATGTCGATCTGCAGAGCGACAAGGTCCTCGCCATCAATCCTGCAGCCGCTTCCAAGGGTGCGGCATTGCCAGTCAAAATTTTCGATTTGGCGGGACCAAGCTCTATTGGCGACGGCCGTATAGCCCGACAGGCCGCTCGCCAGTGCATGGTCGGCGAGCGCCGTCACAAGTTCGTCGCGCGCGGCGCGGCGATCAACCCGCGAGAGCGTGGGTTCAATGCAAAAACGGGTGATCTCGCGAAAGTCGATTTGTGAGGGCACCGGACCATCGCACAGAAAAGGAAATAGCTCTCCGAGAATGTGAGCACGGTCTGTCCGCAAAAGGCGCGCTGAAGCGCGATGACGGCCTTCCCCGTCGGTCAGCACCAAATAGCTCGCATCAGGCGTATCGAACTGATCGATCTCGTACGTGCCATCTAAGACAGGAATATCCCATTTAAGAAGATCGACGAAGACCCGCTTGCGTGCCTCAAACATGGCGCGAAGCGCTGGATCGGAGGGGCAAGCCCGGAGCGGGAGTGGGGAGTTTTGCATGGCGACTACCTGACAATTCGAAGACAGGTCGCCTTTCACCAGATCGTGTCGATTGCAGACATACCAAGAACTGGGGATGCCGAACTTAGAAGGCCCAAAATGTAAGCACCACGGTAAAAGGTTGCCCTGGTCATGCCCGCCCAATAATCGAAGCAGCCTTCGTTAATTGATGGGAAAATCGGCTCGGTCTAGCGGACAGGCGGACACTGTAGATGCACACCCTAAGGGGCCGTTGTTAAACCGGCTGTGGGCGGTCTGGTTTAAGAAGGGCGAACCCCAAAAGCCACCATTCAGCTAGCGACCCAATAGCAGATATTCACGCGAACTGTCCTGATGTCCGCTGTACGCCCAGAAAACAGGCAACAATCCTTAGAATACTTTAACGTGATAATGTTCTTTGTCGTATATGCGGTGAATTATGAAGGGCGGGAATCCATAAGTTTTTTGCACATAGTCTTTTTGTGATGCGTGAATGTCCCATCCTCTTATTTTGGCCCAACCTTCGCCGGGCATGGAATGCGTCGGAGCGGGTTGGTTCTCAACCACCTTCATTCCAATTTCGCCGCCGAAGCGCTACATCATGGAACGTGCTGCCAAAATATAGGCTATGCTTTTAGGTGCGGTTGTTGGATCAATTGCTCTTAGCCTACGGACAGCCTCGGTTGCGGCGCGTCCGGCAGTTTTATGATCTGAATGATCGGAAAAGCCGCTTTCCGGCCAAAACGTAACAATCAAATCAGGTTTCCAAATTAACATCTGCTTTTCAAGCCGAGCAACATATTCCTCGAAGTCGGCATCGGCCAAACCGCCATCCGGATAGTCCCAAACCAACTGCTCTTTAACGCCCAACGCATAGCCATTTTTTAGAAGCTCTGCGTGACGGATGATCCCGAGTTCTTCAACTCTGCTAATTTGCGGCAGCGGCGTACCTGCTTCACCCTTAGTAGCGGTAATCATCCTTGTTACCGCTCCGTCTGTCTCTCGCGCGCGAATCAAAAGGCCAGTAACGAGCTGTTCGTCGTCGGGATGCGCAAAAATGGCGAGCACTGATTTTGCTCCGGTCTCTTCTGCAATGGATGACACCAATTTTGCTTCCGGCTCCTCGAATTGGGAATCAAACCAGAATAGCCCTGCGAGGAGCCCGACCAGCAAGACGACGATTGCTCCGACAACTATCCGCTTTTTTGACATGGCTTACCCTTGCTCCCGGATTGCCGCTGCAAACCTGCCACTGGCCGGGGCTCGTGTCTAATTGCTTCTAACTACTTGCTGATATTCTGATCGTCCGCTTTCCATCTGTGGACGCCCCTAAGGATGCAAGCGTTTTTTTGAGAGATTTGGCACGTAGTCGGATGCTGCCATCTGTCCGGCCTCCTGGTGCAGCTTTTTGTGCTGCGGGCCCGTATGGGAGTCGCTGACAGAGTAATCTGCCCCAGTTGTGACAATTGAATATTCCCCACTTCATTTGGCTTCATGCTGTCCGGGGCGCGCCCCGGACAGCATGAAAATGGAAAAATTGGGGCAAGTATCTCCTGCAAGGAGGTGCGGCCGCGATGAAGAAATTTGGGGAATTGATTATGATTCTGGACTTATACCGCCAGGGACTGAAGATCTCAGCGATCGCCCGCCAACTGGGGATCGACCGCAAGACCGTGCGAAAGTACCTCGCCAAGGATGTCGGCATTCCGGTTTACGGGCCGCGACAACCGCGAAAGCGGTTGATCGATGGGCATGTTGAATATCTGCAGCAGCGCCTTGATGCCTATCCTGGCCTTACTGCGCAGCGCCTGATGCGCGAGATCACCGAGCGTGGTTATGAAGGTGGGTACGGCACGGTGCGTGATGTTGTACGAGAGCTGCGGCCGCCGGGCGGCGGGCGCGCCTTTGTGGTGCGCTTCGAGACGCCGCCTGGCCATCAGGGGCAGGTTGATTTTGCCCAGTTCCAGGTGCGCTTCAGCGACATGCCGGACAAGGTCCAGATCGTGTGGCTGTTCTCGATGGTGCTGGGCTTCTCGCGGCTGATCTGGGCCCGCTTTGCCTACCGCCAGACACTGCAGACGGTCCAATCATGGCTCGAAATTGTAAGATTTCGTCGAATGAGTTGTCGCAGAGACTGATTTTCTCCACTGCTTGCTATGCATGCCATCATCAAAACCGTGCGAGGCAAGTCATAATGGTTGGCTGTACGCTATTGGGCCGGAAGCGAAAGGGCAGCATTTCAGTCGGGTATTTCGATTAGTGGATGATCCGATGACCATTTGTCCAATGTAGATATATTGATCGCCTACAACCCAATTTTATGCTGCGCATGCGAACAAACTTGTTTATAGGTACGGCTCAATCTCCCCTTTTCCGGAGTCGCCCTTGCGCATTGTCGTCATCGATGAAAATCCCGTTCGCGCGGCGATAATCGAAGACGGGCTTGCCGAAGTTGGGGAGCGTGATGTCTTTGTCATATCCGAACGCATGGGCATGGCGAAAGCAATCGAGACAATCGCCCCGGACGTAGTCCTGATAGATCTAGGCAATCCTTCACGCGATGTTCTGGAGGAGTATTTTGCGGTCAGTCGAACAGTCTCGCGGCCAATCGCTATGTTCGTAGATCGGTCCGACGACGAAACCTTAACCGCGGCCATCGATGCAGGAGTTTCGGCCTATATTGTCGACGGATTGTCGCAGCGGCGAATCAAGCCAATTCTGGATCTGGCGGTCCGGCGCTTTCAGGCATTTTCACGATTGCAGACAGAACTCAAGGAAGCCCGCGACGCGCTGACCGAACGGAATGTGATCGACCAAGCCAAGAAAATACTGATCCAGAAGCGCGGATTGAGCGAGCCGGAAGCCCATAAATTGCTGCGCGATCATGCGATGAACAGCAACCGCCGGATGGCCGAAATAGCGGAAGCGATAGTCACCGCCGAACAATTATTGGGAGACGGGCTATGAGTTTGGATCAGCTAAACATCGGCTTCCTGCCACTGGTTGACGCAGCCCTGCCCATTCTGGCGCAGGAACATGGTTTTGCCGAACAGGAAGGCTTGCATCTCAACTTCATTCGCGATGTGAGCTGGGCGTCGGTGCTCGACAGGCTGCTATATGGCCAGACCGATATGGCGCACATGCTTGCGCCGCTGGCTATCGCAGCGACTTTGGGCCGCGGCAGGCCTGCAAAGGCGGTGTCCGTACCCTTCGTGCTGGGCCTCAACGGGAATGCGATCACGGTGTCGCTCAAGCTGGCTGCGGCGTTGGCGGAACCCGGCCTGCTGGGCGAACCCTATAGCGTGGGGAAGCGGCTTAAAGATGAAATTGCTCGCCGGGCTACGCTGGGCGAGCGCGTAAAATTTGGTGTGGTGCACCGCTATTCGAGCCATAATTACAAGCTGCGCTATTGGCTGTCGGAATGCGGTATCGCTCCGGACAGTGACGTGGATATTGTGACTATTCCCCCACCCTTTGCCGCCGATGCCTTGGCCAGCTCCGAAGTGGATGCGATTTGTGTGGGCGAGCCGTGGAACAGCGTCGCTGTGGAGCGGGGTGTCGGTCAGATTGTTTTGGTAACCGCGCAAATCTGGCGACGAGGCGTAGAAAAAGTTTTGGCAATGCCGGCCGACAGGCTTGAGGGCAATCGCGATTTGGCCGAACGTATGGTGCGCGCACTACACCGGGCAGCAGAGCATTTTGTCGACCAAAGTAACTGGGACACCAACGCAGCTCTGCTCGCCCGCAGCCAATATCTGGATGGTTCGCCCAAGCTGATCCTTCGCGCCATTTCCGATCAGCTTCTGCTCGCCAGTGGAACCGACCCGGTCCATGTTCCGGATTTCATGTTCCAGTACCGGGAAGCGGCCAATTTCCCATGGGTCAGTCAGGCAGCTTGGATTTATTCGCAAATGCTGCGCTGGGATCATCTCGATTACAATGCCGCAGACCAGACCCGGGCGGAGCAGGTCTTTCGCCCCGATGTGTATCGCAAAGCACTAACCGGGCTCAATACGCCGATCCCTGGCGCCAATGCCAAGGTGGAAGGCGGCGTCTCACAGTTGCTTGGCGCGGGCTCCTCGCAGGGACGCCTAATTCTTGGGGCGGACCCGTTTTTCGACCATCGGGTTTTCGATCCAACCCAATTAAAAAAATACCTTAGCGCGCTTCCCAACCCCTAGTTTTGCTGCAGTGCAATATTTCTCTTGCCTTTGAATTTGCATTGATGTTACCCAATGGGCGTCAGGACTAGATATCCTGACACAAATTTTTGCCGAGGCTGTCCAACGGGGGGCAGGTCCAAAGCAGATCGATCCAATCGAACAGGCAATGTCGCCGCCCAAGCAAGCGTAATCCGCTTCTGCTTGAGGCGGCTTTTTTGTGTTCTTTTTTGTCGGTCTTTCCGCATTCGCATTTGTTGAATTTCAAGGGGTCCATGATGAAATCGAGCCGCCGCAGTTTCCTGATATTAAGCGCCTGCGCTTTCACCCTATCCGCTTGCAGCGGCAGCAAGCCAGCCGAGGAAGGCGACACAATCGCGGCCCCATCGGTCGATGGAGCCGTCGAAAAGCCGGTGCTGAAGCTGGGCTTCATCAAGCTGACCGACATGGCGCCGTTGGCGATTGCCAAGGAAAAGGGATTCTTTGCGGAAGAAGGGCTTAATGTCACACTCGAACCGCAAGCTAATTGGAAAGTGCTGCTCGACGGGGTGATTGGCGGCCAGTTGGATGCTGCACATATGCTGGCAGGCCAACCGCTGGCGGCCACGATTGGTTATGGCACCAAGGCCGATTTGATCGCGCCGCTGTCGCTCGATCTCAACGGCAATGCAATTACGCTGTCGAACAAGGTGTGGGCCAAGATCGAGCCCGGCCTCAAGAAAGGCACCGATGGCAAGCCGGTCCATCCGATCAGCGCCTCCACGTTGAAGCCGGTCATTGCCGGATACAAGCAGCAGGGAAAGACCTTCAAAATGGGCATGGTCTTTCCGGTTTCGACCCACAATTATGAGTTGCGCTACTGGCTCGCCGCGGGCGGGGTGAACCCCGGATATTACACTCCGGGCGATGTCGGCGGGACCGTGGGCGCAGAGGCTGCCCTGTCGGTCACTCCTCCGCCCCAAATGCCCTCCACGCTGGAGGCAGGAACCATCGACGGATATTGCGTGGGTGAGCCATGGAACCAGGCGGCAGTGCAGAAAAAAATTGGCGTCCCGGTGATTACCGACGACCAGATCTGGCACGACAACCCCGAAAAGGTGCTCGGCCTGCGCGAAGATTTCGCGGCAAAGTATCCAGCCACCACCGCGGCCATGCTCCGGGCAATCATCAAGGCCCAGCAATGGCTTGATGCGGACGATGGTAAAAACCGTGTCGAGGCGGTGCAAATATTGTCGCAGTCCAACTATGTCGGGGCGGACCCCGAAGTAATCAGCGCTTCGATGACCGGCCAATTCACCTTTGCACCGGGCGACACACGCCCGGCGCCGGGCTTCAACATCTTCTTCGGCAAATTCGCCGGCTATCCCTATTATTCCGATGCCATCTGGTATCTCACCCAGATGCGTCGGTGGGGCCAGATTTCCGAAGATCACCCGGACGCATGGTACGCTGAGACTGCCAAATCAGTCTACCGGCCCGACCTCTATCTCGCCGCTGCAAACATGCTGGTCGAAAAAAGGATTATCCCGTCAAATTCAGTACCCGAAACTGACGGTTACAAGGGTGACCAAACGGGCTTCATCGACGGCATCACCTATAATGGCAAAGCCCCCAACGCCTATCTCGCCAAATTCAAGATCGGCCTGAAAAAGGGTCAGACGGTCTCGGCCTCGGGCGTCAGCAACTGATCGCCGCACGACGGAAGGATAATACAAATGGCTACCAAGTTTCTGGACAGTGCGGACGCCGCGGCAAGCCCGAACGAACCTGTATTGAACGCAGCCAAGATATCTCCTGTGAACAGCGCAGAAGTCGTCAAGGCGCAGGCAGTCGCACCGCCAGCGACCAGCACGGGTATGTCTGCACTGGTCGCAAAGATTGCGAGCATGGATTTAGCCGGGATTGCCAAATCCCTCGCCGTCCCCCTGTTCGGAATCGTGGCCTTCCTGGCCTTATGGGCAGTGTTGGCCCCGCAAGTCGATACTTCCCTCGGCAGTCTGCCGGGACCTGCGGAAGTGGCGGAACAGGGCGTATCGCTATATGACGAGTGGGCGGCCACTCAGGCGGACAAGGCGGCATTCTACGATGCGCAGGACGCGCGTAATAGTGCTGCGATAGCTGCAAGTCAGCCGGTCCAGAATTTCGAATATTCCGGATCGCCAACTTTCCTCGACCAGATCCTGACATCGCTAAAGACGGTCGCACTGGGTTTTTTCCTGGCAACGTTGGTGGCGGTGCCACTCGGCCTTATTTGCGGCCTGTCCAAGACCTTTAATGCGGCGATCAATCCGCTGGTCCAGATCATGAAACCGGTCAGTCCACTGGCCTGGTTGCCGATCGTGACGATGGTCATTTCCGCGACGATAACCAGCGCCGATCCCGCTTTGCCCAAGGCCTTTGTCATCTCTGCCATAGTGGTCATGCTGTGTTCGCTATGGCCAACTCTGATCAACACGACCGTCGGCACCGCGTCGATCGACAAGGATTTGCTCAATGTTGGTAAAGTGCTGCGACTGGGCTGGTTCGCCAAGCTGACCAAACTCGTCCTGCCATCGGCTCTGCCTTACATCTTCACCGGCATGCGTCTGTCACTGGGTGTCGGCTGGATGGTCCTGATCGCGGCTGAAATGCTCGCGCAGAACCCCGGCCTAGGCAAGTTCGTGTGGGACGAATTCCAGAACGGATCGAGCCAGTCGCTCGCCCGGATCATGTTTGCGGTCATCGTCATTGGACTGATCGGCTTCCTACTCGATCGCCTCATGATGATGTTGCAAGATTTTGCCAACCGCAATCACGCGATTTGAGGGAAGCAGAAATGAACCTTCCAATCCTGTCCCTGAAAAATGTCAGCAAGAGCTTCGTCGATGGACAAGGCGTGCGCTCCGATGTGCTGAAAGACGTCAGCCTTGACGTCGCCGACGGAGAATTTGTCGCCATCCTCGGTTTTTCTGGCGCCGGCAAGACCACGCTGATCAATGCAATCGCGGGTCTAACCGACATCGATGCTGGCCAGATTCTGGTCAAGGGTGAGCCGTGTGACGGGCCGGGCAAGGACCGCGGACTGGTATTCCAGAGCTATTCGCTGTTTCCTTGGCTGACCGTCGGCGCAAATGTCGCGCTCGCTGTTGATGCGGTGCACCAGGACAAAAGCAAGGACGAACGCGCAGCGCTGGTGAAGCAGAAGGTCGAGCTGGTCGGTCTGGATCACGCAATGGACCGCAAGCCGGCGCAATTGTCGGGCGGGATGCGGCAACGGGTCGCGGTGGCTCGCGCGCTGGCGATGGAGCCGGAAATCCTGCTGATGGACGAACCGCTCTCCGCGCTCGATGCCCTGACCCGCGCAAAATTGCAGGACGAGATCGAACGTATCCGGAAACATGAAAAGCGCACCATCGTACTGGTTACCAACGATGTCGATGAGGCGCTGTTGCTAGCGGACCGGGTCGCCGTGCTGACCCCTGCACCTGCGGCCACAATCGGCAAGATTTTCGACGTCGATATCGAGCGACCGCGGGACCGTGAGGCGATGAATGACGATGATGGGTACAAATCACTGCGCAATGCCATTGTCGGCTACCTCGGCGACCTCAACAATTCGGTTGAAACTACGGGCGGCGACATAGGCGAATTACCCATGGTTACTCCGATCGACCTGCATGCAGTTCGGGAGCGGAAGGGCAAGAAACTCCCTCAGGTCTACGTCGATGCAGCGCAGAGCCCCAACACCACCCGTTATCTCGAATTCTTCAAGCTCAAGAAAATCTACCCCACCCCGAAAGGGCCGCTGACCGTGGTCGAGGACGTCAATCTGCTGATGGATCAGGGTGAGTTTGTGTCGCTGATCGGCCATTCGGGTTGCGGCAAATCGACTGTGTTGACCATGGCTGCTGGCCTGAATGAAATCAGCGGCGGCAATATAGCGCTTGATGCCCGCGAAATCGATTTCGCCGGACCGGACAAGGCAGTGGTGTTTCAGGCACCCTCGCTGATGCCGTGGCTGACCGGTCGGCAAAATGTCGCCTTGGGGGTGGAGCGGGTCTATCCCCACGCCAGCCAAACCGAACGCCGCGAGATCGTGGAATATTATCTCGACCGCGTTGGCCTGGGCGATGCAATGGACAAATTTGCCGCCGATATGTCCAACGGAATGCGCCAGCGGGTCGGGATCGCGCGTGCCTTTGCCCTGTCACCCAAACTGCTGCTGCTCGATGAACCCTTCGGCATGCTCGACAGTTTGACCCGCTGGGATTTGCAGGATGTGCTGGTCGAAGTGTGGAACCGCACCAAAGTCACCGCCATCATGGTCACGCATGACGTTGATGAAGCCATCCTGTTGGCGGACCGGGTGGTGATGATGACTAACGGTCCCAACGCGACAATCGGAAAAATTCTGGAAGTCGACTTGCCGCGGCCACGCAACCGCAAGGCCCTGCTCGAACATCCGAAATTCTACTCATACCGGCAGGAAGTTTTGCATTTTCTCGCCGAATACGAACACGGAGTCACCAAGGAAGTGGCTTGAAAACAAAGCATTGAGAGGGTGCCTGGCAACGGGATCAATTTTCTACCGGGGATCAATATGACGAGACGCAAATTTCTACCCAGCGCCGTATTCATGCTTGCTGCATTGTCGGTACCGTCCCTTGTGCAAGCGAAAACGGGTGATCCGGTTGCTGTCGGCGGCGGGCTGACGATCGACCCGATGTTCGACCTCAGGACATCGTTCGAACATGTCGATCAGCCCAGCACCGATGCCGATGCGCTGACGGTCCGGCTGCGGTCCGGGATTGAAATTGCTAGCGACACCGGCTTCTCTTTTTTGGTCGAAGGCGAGGGCACGCTGGGGATTATCAATGATTACAACAGCACGACCAATGGCAAGGTTACCCGGTCGGTGGTTGCCGACCCGCAAAACGTCGAACTGAACCGGCTGCAACTGCGCTATGCACGCAAGGATTTCGGAAGTGTCACGGTTGGCCGGCAACGCATAAATATCGATGACCAGCGGTTTGTCGGTAGCGTCAGTTGGCGCCAGAACGAGCAGACTTTCGACGCGGTCAGCGCCAGCGTCACTGCGCTCAAGCCGCTCACGCTGGAAGGGACCTATTCCATTTCCCAGCGGACCATTTTCGGCGTTGACGCGGGGCCGCGCACTGCATTTGACGGCGAGTTCATCTTACTGGGTGCCGGGCTGGAAGTCGGCCCCGTGAAGCTCAAAGGCTTCACCTATCTGCTCGATTATGACGCTGGAGAGCCGGTCGCACTGACCTCGTCTGCAACCTATGGCGGCCGCGCCACCGCAAAATTGCCGCTAGCAGACAGGTTCGCGCTCGACCTTGCGGGAAGCTATGCAGTGCAGAAAGATTACAAGGCCACCGCGAACACCTTCTCGGTCGATTACCTCGCCGGGTCGGTGGGTGCTTCGTTGGCGGGCTTCGGGCTTACCGCCGGGTATGAAAAACTGGGCGCGGACGGGCTTGGCAATCGCTTCCAGACTCCCCTGGCGACCTTGCACAAATTCAACGGATGGGCCGACTTGTTCCTTAGCACGCCGCCTGCCGGGCTGGAGGACAAATATGTCTCTGTCAGCAAGGCCGTGAAACTGTTCGGCGGGATCAAACTGGGCGCAGCCTATCACGATTTCAGCAGCGACATCGGCAGCGTCAAATACGGCAGCGAAATCGACGGCGAACTGAGCTTCAAGCTCAGCTTGTTCGACGCCGGAGTCAAATACGCGAATTACGATGCAGACGCTTTCGGCGTCGATACCGAGAAGCTGTGGTTCCGGCTCGGTTACAGCTTCTAGGCGACAGGAAATTGACATGAACGCACCAATACTAGACACGCTCGAGAGTGATCGGAGGGACAGCCCAGTTACAGAACGGCTGGTAGTAATCGGCAACGGGATGGCCGGGTGCCGGGCGGTCGAGGAAATCCTTGCCCGCGATCCCCTGCGTTATGCAGTGACTATTTTTGGCGCGGAACCGCGGGTCAACTACAACCGGATCATGCTTTCGCCAGTGTTGGCGGGTGACAAGAGTTACGAAGAAATCATCATCAACGACCAGTCATGGTATGATGACAACAATATCGAATTGGTCAGCGGCGACGCGATCATCGCGATCAAACGTGAGGCCAGGGAAGTGGTCAGTGCCTCGGGCCGGGTCACACCTTATGACCGGCTGCTGATAGCGACCGGATCGGACCCGTTTATCATCCCGGTGCCAGGGCATGATTTGCCCGGAGTGATCACCTTTCGGGACCTGGATGATGTCGACAAGATGCTCGCGGCGGCGGAAAATGGCGGTAGCGCAGTCGTAATCGGCGGCGGGTTGTTGGGACTTGAGGCTGCGCATGGGCTGTCGCTGCGCGGGATGAAAGTCACCGTGCTGCATCTGATGCCGACCCTGATGGAACGCCAATTGGACGAAGCTGCCGGGTTCCTGCTGAAAAGCGAGTTGGAAAGCCGCGGCCAGACCATCCTTACGCAGGCCGACACCGCCGAAATATTGGGCGAATCCCATGTCACCGGTGTGCGCCTCAAGGACGGAACCGACATTGCGGCCGATCTGGTCGTCATGGCGGTAGGGATCAAGCCTTCGGTCCAACTGGCAAAAATTGCCGGACTGGCTGTCGAACGCGGCATTGTGGTTGATGATCACATGGTTACCGACGATCCGGCGATCATGGCGGTTGGTGAATGTGTCCAGCACCGCGGATTCTGCTACGGCTTGGTGGCCCCCCTGTGGGACATGTGCCGCGCTCTGGCCGATCATCTGACTGAAAACCCGACTGGCTATGAAGGCTCGGTCACGGCCACGAAGCTGAAAGTATCGGGTATCGACCTGTTTTCGGCGGGCGATTTTTCCGGCGGTGAAGACGCCGAGGACATTGTCATGCGCGATGCATCGCGGGGTATCTACAAGCGGGTGGTGGTCAAGGCGGGCCGGCTGGTCGGCGCGGTGCTCTATGGCGATACTGCTGACGGTAACTGGTATTTCGATCTTCTCAAACGCGGCGAAGATGTCTCCGATATTCGGGAAGCGCTAATCTTTGGCCAAGCATTCGCATCAGGAGGCGTATCGCTGGACCCTGACAGCGCCGTTGCAGCATTGTCCGACGACGCAGAAATCTGCGGCTGCAACGGCGTTTCCAAAGGACAAGTAGCCGCCTGTATCGGCGGCGGCGCAGATAATCTCGACGCCGTGCGAGCGAGTTGCAAGGCCTCGGCTAGCTGCGGTTCGTGCACCAATTTGGTCGAAAGCCTGCTCAGCATCGCGCTGGGCGAAGATTATGGCGGCGCGCGCACGATAACCCCGATGTGCAAATGCACCAGCTTCACCCACGAAGATGTCCGGCGGAACATTCTGGAAAAGGCGCTTCAGTCGATCCCGGAGGTCATGCAGGAACTGCACTGGACCACACCCGATGGCTGCGCCTCGTGCCGCCCCGCGCTCAATTATTACCTGCTGTGCGCCTGGCCCGAAGATCATCAAGAAGACCCGCAAAGCCGCTTTGTAAATGAACGGATGCACGCCAATATCCAGAAGGATGGCACCTATTCGGTCGTGCCGCGGATATGGGGCGGTGTCACAAACCCCAAGGAATTGCGCGCGATTGCCGATGCGGCAGAGAAATATGGCGCGCGGCTGCTGAAGGTCACCGGGGGCCAGCGGCTTGATATCTTCGGGATCAAAAAGGAAGATTTGCCCGCGATTTGGGCAGACCTCAATGCGGCGGGGATGGTCTCCGGCCATGCCTACGGCAAGGCATTGCGCACGGTGAAGACCTGTGTCGGCAGTGAATGGTGCCGCTTTGGAACGCAGGATTCAACCGGCCTCGGGATCAAGGCAGAACAGATGACCTGGGGCAGCTGGATGCCGCATAAATTCAAGATTGCCGTATCGGGCTGTCCGCGCAATTGCGCCGAGGCCTCGATCAAGGATCTGGGCATTATCTGCGTCGACAGTGGCTATGAAATAAGCGTGGGCGGTAATGGCGGCATCCATCTGCGCGGCACCGATTTCCTGTGCAAGGTGGAAACGGAGGACATGGCGCTGGAATATATCGCCGCCTTCATCCAGCTCTACCGCGAGGAAGCCTGCTATCTCGACCGGACCGCGCCATGGGTGGAGCGCGTCGGAATGGAATATATCAAGGATCGGATTGTCGAGGATGGGGAAGGCCGCAGGGCTTTGCAGGCGCGCTTCCTCCACGCGCAAAGCCTGCTGCAGAAAGACCCCTGGGCGGACCGTGCCGCCGGCGCGGAAGCCAATCTGCATCGCCACATCGCCGAAATCCGTCCCCTTGCACTGCAGAAAGCACAGTAATGTCACAGCCAATCTGGATCGATATCGGGCCGCTTGACCAATTGCCAACGCTTGGCGGCCGGACACTTCCAGTGCTTGGAGGGCAGGAAATTGCCGTCTTTCGCACCTCGACTGGCAGCGTGCATGCTTTGGCCAATCGCTGTCCGCACAAGCATGGCCCGTTGAGCGAAGGAATCGTCCACGACACCAGCGTGACGTGTCCCCTACATGCCTGGCGCATCTCGCTTGTCACGGGCGAGGCGCTGGGAGAAGACAAGGGCTGTGTCCCGGTGATCCCGGTAAAAATCGACGCGGGCCGGATTTATCTCGACCGCGCCGCAGCGCTGGTCGGGGCAGAATGACGGAAACCTGCACCACCTGCCCCTATTGCGGCGTGGGATGCGGCATCCATGTCGACGTCAATGCGGAACGGGAGATCACGGTCACAGGCGACCCGGCCCACCCCGCCAATTCAGGGCGGCTTTGTTCGAAGGGCACGCATCTGGCGGAAACCGTCAGCCTCGAAGGGCGACTGCTCGACCCGGAGATCGGCGGCGAGAAAGTCGAGTGGGACGAAGCCCTCGCCCTCGTCGCAGCACGCTTTGCCGATACTATCACCAAGTATGGCCCGGACAGCGTGGCATTCTATGTTTCGGGGCAGCTACTGACAGAGGATTATTACGTCGCCAACAAGCTGATGAAGGGCTTCATCGGCAGCAGCAATATCGACACCAACAGTCGGCTGTGCATGGCCAGTGCGGTTGCCGCCCACACCCGCGCCTTTGGCGAAGACGTGGTGCCGTGCAACTATGATGATCTTGAAGCGGCAGATCTGATCCTGTTGGTCGGATCGAACACCGCGTGGTGCCATCCGGTCATATGGCAGCGGATCGAACAAGCGCGGGCTACGCGCGGCACCAAACTGGTCGTGATTGATCCGCGCCGCACTGAAACCGCCGAATGCGCCGATCTTCATCTGCCGATCTGTCCCGATGGCGACGTTGCCCTGTTTAATGCGCTGCTGGCTAATATGGCAGCCCGCGACCTGATCGACCGCGATTATCTTGCGGCGCATACAAACGTGCCGGAAAGGTTCTGGGATGGCTTGGCGGGCAGTCCCGAGGAAGCCGGTATTAATACAGAGCTGTTCGCTCAATTTGCCGATCTGGTGGCAGCGCATCCCAAGATGATCACCCTGTTCAGTCAGGGCGCCAATCAATCGCGGAGCGGAACAGACAAAGGCAACGCCATCACCAATCTCCACCTGGCGATGGGCCGGATCGGTTTGTCAGGCATGGGGCCATTCAGCATTACCGGCCAGCCCAATGCCATGGGTGGGCGCGAAGTTGGCGGTCTCGCCTCCATGCTCGCCGTCCACATGGGCTTCTCAGACGCTGAATGCGAGGCTGCCAAGACCTTTTGGAACAGCCCGACAATCGCACGAAAGCCCGGCCTGAAGGCAGTCGATATGTTCCGCGCTGTGCATGACGGCAAGATCAAGGCGATCTGGATTATGGCGACAAACCCTGCTGTTTCCATGCCGGACGCGGGATATGTCCGCGAAGCGTTGGCAGCTTGCGAATTTGTCGTGGTGTCCGATGTCATCGCGCAAACCGATACGACCGCCTTGGCCGATGTGAAATTACCCGCGCTGGCTTGGGGTGAGAAGGATGGTACCGTCACCAACAGCGAGCGGGTAATTAGTCGGCAACGCGCGTTCTTTGCGGCTCCCGGTGAAACCAGGGCCGATTGGTGGGCGATCTGTGAGGTTGCCAAACGAATGGGCTTTTCCGAGTTTTTCGACTTCTCAACACCGGCAGCGATATTCCGTGAATATGCCGCTCAGACCGGGTTTCGCAACTGCGGCCGCCGCAAGCTGGATTTGTCCGAATGGGCTGGGACAAGTGACGACGATTATAAGGATTGGACGCCGAAGGCTTGGGGCGGCGCTACGCCTTTTGCGGATGGACGATTTTCCACTCCGGACGGGAAAGCTCGGCTTGTCGCGGTGATTTCGCCCTCGCCCCCTATTGCCAACCCCGCGTTTCCCTTGCGCCTCAACACCGGGCGGTACCGCGATCAATGGCATACGATGACCCGGACCGGCCTTAGCCCGCGATTGTCCGGGCACCGCCGCGAGGCATTGGTCGAAATCCATCCGGCTGATGCTGCCTCCCGCCATGTCCTGGATGGTTCGATTGCCCGCATTTCAACGCCGCAGGGTGACACTATTTTTCGCGTGCTCTTGACCGACAACCAACGCCCGGGCGAGGTGTTCGCCCCGATGCACTGGACTGACCAGATGAGCAGCGGCGGCCGCGCCAATCGCTTGCCCAACCAGACGGTTGATCCGGTTTCCGGGCAACCAGCGTTTAAGAACAGTGCCTGCGATGTCACTGTTGTAACGCCTGAATGGCGCGCTTTTCTGGTCAGCCGGTCACGTCCAGTCCTGCCAGCATTACTCTATTGGTCCAGCGCCCGGATTGCCGGTGGTTGGCTGACCGAACTGGCAGGCGAAGGCAATATCGATGTCGAATTTCTTCTGCCCGAAGGCGAGCGCATGGAAGCAGTCGACCTGAAGCGCGGAATGCGGCGAATTGCCGTCAGGTCGGCCGATGGCATGCTCGCTGCGGCCTTGTTCCTCACCCGCAATGGCGAGCTTCCTCTGCGCGAGTGGATCGCTACCCAACTCGCATGTGAAGGGGAATCCGATACACCGTCATTGCTAGCGGGCAGGCCCCGGGAGGCCCAACCCGACCGGGGCGCTATCGTCTGTGTCTGTTTCGATGTTGGCACAAAGCAGATTATCAAGGCCGTGTCCGACCAGTCGCTTACCAGCGTCGAGGGCGTTGGTGCATCACTCAATGCCGGCACCAATTGCGGCAGTTGCCGCCCTGCACTGGCAAAGCTGTTGGCAGAGGCCCGTGCCCATGAGTTGGAGGCGGCAAAGTGACTGACATACTCATTCCGTCTGGAACAGTATGGCTGGTAGGCGCAGGCCCTGGCGATCCTGATTTGCTGACGCGCAAGGCAGAAAAACTGATTAAGGCGGCCAGCGTGATTCTTTATGATGCCCTGGTCGGCAGGGGAGTCCTGGAATTGGTCCCGGCTTCCGTGCGATTGGTTCCGGTGGGCAAACGATCCGGCAGGCATTCGAAAGACCAGCGTACTATCAGCAAGATGGTGGTGGATGCTGCACAAGCGGGTGAGCGAGTGGTTCGCTTGAAGGGCGGCGACCCGTCAATTTTCGGTCGTGCGACCGAAGAGATCGAAGCGTGCCGCGCACACGGCATACCCTACCGCATTTGTCCCGGGATCACCGCTGCATCGGCGGTCGCGGCGAGCGCAGGCCTGTCGCTCACCCTACGCGGCCTTGCGCGCAAATTGACCTTCATTACCGCTCACGCGCGCGCAGGAGAGGAGTTGGACCTCGACTGGAAATCCCTCGCCGATGCCAAAGCAACGCTCGCGATCTATATGGGCAAGGCTGCTGCAGGGAGGATCTCGCAGAAGCTGATCGCGGCAGGCTTGCGCAGGGATACGCCGGTGCTGCTGGTCGAAAACGCAAGCTTGCCGGAGGAGCGCCAGTTTTTTACCCGCCTGAATCTCCTGGCAATTTCGGGAAGTTCAGCACTTGGTAGCGGTCCGGCATTGATGGTGATCGGTGAAGCGGCGCGGCAAGCAAGAGATGTCACTGTTCCAGCAAGTGCCGATATTGCTCCGCATCTTCCGGTGTATTGATGTTGAAAAATTCCAGCTTGGAAGTATCCTCGAAATCGACCAGCGCCGCACCGTTATCCATTGCCCAACGAGTAAACGCAAATTTCTCCGCGTCGATAGCGCGCACCAGCTCGGGCAGTAAGGCGGTGGACCAAAGCCCAAGCGCCGTATGGACCCGGCCCCTGTTTCTGGGCAACGCAATCGGAGCCTTGCTGGCGTGGGCGGCCTGGACCAGCCTCTTCACCATATCGGCTGGAAATGACGGCGTATCGCAGGCGAAGGTTGCGATATATCCCGCGTCACGTTGCGCCCATTTCAAACATGCGTGAAGTCCGGCCATCGGACCGATTTGATCATATTCGTCTCTCAGCACCGGCAGGGTGAAGGACGCAACATCAGTTCGCTCGCTTGAGCCCGAGCTCAGGGCCAGGTCCTCGACCTGACATTGCGCCCTGCGAATTACATGATCAAGCAGCGTTGCTTCACCAATAAGCAGCTGACTCTTGTCCATACCGCCAAAACGGCGAGAGCGGCCACCGATCAAAACGCAACCATAAATCTTGTTGGAAAGGCGTGACATGGTGTTCTCTCTGCCAACCTTCTAACCATGGAGCAAGATTCTCGGATATAAATTTTCTGCCTAGCCATAGGAGACGCTGAGCCAAACGGCATAATTGCAATTAACACCGGGTTTTGGCCAAGCCGTGTCCTGATTTCAAAATTGGACCTCGGGCGCCGCTGCTGTCTCTCTGTTCTTGGAGCAATGGCAGCTTTCAGGCAGCTTCGCCTGGGGTTTGAATGGCTGGAATGAGGGCGCGTTGCTGCGCCTGGAATGCTCGTCTCAATGTCAGCTATCGCTCCTTAGCCACCCAAAAGCGGACTGTCGCAAAACCACCTCAATTACGGACGCCAGCCGAGTAGCGATTGGCGTCCAACAGCAGTCAGATTTTTGTTTTCTCCGCTAGCGTTAGCGCGTCTTCAATGTCGACACCAAAGTAGCGAACCGTGTTCTCAATCTTTGAGTGCACCGACAGTATTTGAATTGCTCGGATGTTGGCGGTGGCCTCCACGATGATCGCGGCTTTGGTTCTCCGCAGTGAGTGCGTGCCATATTCTTCTGGTTTGAGGCCGATAGCGTCAACCCAATCGTCAACCAGCCGCGCTTATTGGTTGGTGCTAAGATGCCGTGCCTGATCGACGCGGCTTAGCGGCACTCGCATCTACCCCGCATCGCGCCATCTGATGATGTCTGAAAAGCCGATCAGACCATCGAAAAGCGCCGAAACAATAAGAGATTGCTTGCAGTGGGCCTGATAGCGTTCTCTCGCCATTTTCAGATGCTGGATGACGGTTTCGGTCGCAATCCCCAGTATTATGGCCGTCTCGGCTGCGGTTTTGCCGCGTGCGACCCACAAGAGGCATTCGCGCTGCCGGTCGCTTAACACCGGGACGGTTTCTCCGGTTTGAGCCGAACCCAGTCCCAAGGCACAGCTCAATGCGAGAGTTCCC
The DNA here is from genome assembly GCF_034376665.1 of Allopontixanthobacter sp. Classification (NCBI taxonomy): domain Bacteria; kingdom Pseudomonadati; phylum Pseudomonadota; class Alphaproteobacteria; order Sphingomonadales; family Erythrobacteraceae; genus Allopontixanthobacter; species Allopontixanthobacter sp. The sequence continues at coordinate 47,071 of NZ_JAXMJI010000046.1, forward strand.
ACCATTTCTGCCATTGCAAACCGTCTTCGTGGCAGGTCTCGGTCGGGGCAGACGGCGAATGTACACGTGCCGCGCGCCAGGCCGGGCAAATGCCGCGGGACAGTGTAGCCGTCGCCGATGCCGCATTCGCGGCCCACTGCGAGCATCTGGCGATCACCGCGAGTTAGCGGGATCAGTTCGCCCAGAGACCCCCATGCAAAACCGACAAATGTCTTGTCGCACGCTCTTCGGACCGGGTCCTGTCCGGCCAGATCGAACCCGACATAGACCTTGGCCCATTCGTCCGGATAATCGTGCAGGAGCAAACCGGGAGCCTCGCACGATCCTGAACGCAGCTCGAGACTTAAGGCGAAGTGGTCGAAGCCAAGCCGCCGAGAGACTTGTTTCAGCGCCTGGTCGAGTTCTTTGTTAGACTGGACATTGACCAGTTCGGATGCGAATTCCTCTGCAAAATAAGCGTGCATAGTCCTGCCCGTCCGATCGGCAGGACGCTATCCAACACGCCGCCGTCCGATCGCCTGCTGGTTACCGGTCCCGGCGCTTCCATTGCACCGGTTCCAGCTGCTTCTGTTGCGCCCCCGAAGGTTCGGGATTCTTGCGACGTCTACCGCGAAACGCAGATCGCGCGACTAAAGAAAAAGCATAACGGCTTCGGAGAATTTGGAAAGCCTTTGCAAGGACCTAGGCCTGATACTCGGCTAGCCTGTGACCGTTCAGCCAGCCGGGCTCAGACGATTACGAAGCAAGTTGCTACGCGGAGGGCTTGCTCCCTGAGGGATTGAGTAAGTGACGATATCCCGCATCCGCCATGCGGTGCGCCTCAGCGACAAGACGCTGTGTCTGGCGGCGATGCGACGATGTTTTCCAGTCGATCGCGCGTCCGATCTTCATGCCTGGATAGATCAGTGCTTGGGCGACTTCTCTCAATGTCAAGTGACTTGGCGATGCGTCTTCGACCAAGTCGAGGATGGCGAGCAGCATGCCCAGCCTGTAGCGTTTGTAATCGGATGGCTTGAGGAGCCGATGGTGCGCCATTGTCGGCGCCCCTTCCTTCAAACGGTGAAATCCACTGAGAGCTGCCACGCGAACCGCAAGCTCTGCATCGTCAGGAACAACATAACCCGCAACCGCATGTGGTAATTTACGCGCAAACAGGACGCGGTGACGATTTTGCGTATCGGAAACCACCAGGTGCTGTCCGGCACCGTTTTCGTGCTGGGCAATCACC
>NZ_JAXMJI010000047.1:0-28979 GCF_034376665.1 Allopontixanthobacter sp.
GAAGCGGGCGCAAGGCGCCTGTAATGGGCTGGAAGCCATAGCTCGTCTCCACAATAGACGGTTGTTGGTCAGGGCCGATCAGCTGTTAGCGCAGCAGATCGGCCTGCATCCGGATCGCACAATCTGATTCCCGCGTCAATCAATCCGTTGCGCGGATCGCCTCGACCAGGGCGGCCCAGTGAACCGGAGCCAGCAACTCGGTCTGATCATCGATTGGCAGTTTCAGGCCGATGGCATGGCCTGCCGCAAATCCCGCCGCCGCATCAAATTTACGGAAATAGCGAGACTTGTAACCCTTGCCGCCGATTGCGGGCCAGCGAACGCGGATCCGCCTGAATGAACTGTGCGAGACTTCGATCGTATTCATCAGCCGATGCTCCCGCCTGGCGTGACCGGCCGAGCGGCATCACGGCGCGTCCGGCTCGATGCTGCATTCATCATCCCCGGCGCTGCTGCCTGGAATATTTGAACCGTCTGTCCGGCGCTCTTCTGCAGCCACTCCGCTTCGAGACCGGGACCTAGGCGAATTGCCAGTTCGCCGCGCCCGCCGCTCATCATCGACTTAAGATTATCATTGCTGCCAACTTGCGAACCGCGGGGAAGGTTCAGCAGTTCCGGCCCGCGTTCGCCGACAATCGCCATGCCGCCGGGGTGGAAGCTGGTGCCGTTCGCATAGCCGGGCACCTTGGCAAGGTTGGTCTGGATGCTCTTGCCGAGCAAGCCGACACTGCCCAGCTGCGTGAACAGGCCCAGCGCCGCGCCAAGGATATCGAGGAACCCGCCGCCCTTGATCGAACTGGTCAGCCGCTGCAGCGAGCCGATCGTGTCCTGTGCCATGTCGGCAAAGCTTTTCGCGATGCGGACGGTTTGTGCTTTCGTCTTGTCCGCGGCGAGGCCGAGCGCCTTCTCGACCTTGGCTATACCCTTGGCAATCTGATCTGCGGTGACGAGCGGGCTATCGCCGCCCGCCAGCGCCCTGACCGGCAACGCGGCCCCGATGCCGCCATCGCTGCGCAGGGTCGCCAGCGCCCGCCGACGGGCTTCGTCCGCCGTTGAGCCGTCCAGCCCCCCGCCCGCAGCTCCGGCTTTCTCCGCCCGGTCGATGAGGTTTAGCATATCGCGATAACCGCGCATCTGTTCGGCTTCGGGGAACAGGTCTGCCAGCAGGCCGCGCACTTCCTGCGCCATCGCGCGAAACGCTTCCTTGGTCCCTGCCGTGGTGCGGTTCGCCACGTCCACCATCACACTGTCGAGCCTGCCCATCTGCTGGGCAATGTCGTCAACCATGTCGGGAATGTAGGACCGGCGAGTTACCTTGTCCCAGAGGTCGAAGAAGGCATTGCGGACCATCTCGACTTTTTCGGTGACGGTATTCCAAACCCCGTTGAGGCGATCGACAATCCACGTCTTCACGCCCTGGTACATTTGCTGCGTCCAGTTTACAGTCGACCGAACCGCAGAGGCCATGATTTCAGGAATTCTGCCGACAGCCACGCCAATCTGCTCAATTACCTGCTCAAAGAACTTCGGGACCGCGCGCCAGTTTTCGCGCGCTTGTGCCGCGCCTTCCGCGTTAAATCGGTCGAATTCGTCGACCCATGTCTGCATTCTCGAGCTGGCATCGATCAGCGTTAGCTTCAGGTCGCCAACCGACTGTTCGTAGGTCAGCAGCGCGTCGGCATTTTCGAGCAATTTTTTATTCTGCTGCGCCGTGATCTGAAAATTGAGCGCGGCCAGCTTGTCGGCCACTTCGTCGGCCTTCGCGATGTCGCTTTCTGACAGAATGATTCCCAGCTTGTGGGCCGCGCCGGTCAGTCGATCGACGCCAGCGGCACCTTCACCGAGCAACGCGGCCAGCTTCTGCCCGGACCGACCGAACAGATCGACCGTGATCGCTGCCCGTTCGGCATCGCTCCCGACCTTTTTGAGACCTTCGGCGATCAGCGGCATGGCCTCGCCAGCGCCGATAACTTCGCCCTTGCTGTTGCGTACTGCGATACCCAGCTTTTCGAGCGCCTTGAGCGGTTCCTTCACGCCCTGGGCGGCATCGCCCAGACGCCTGGTCAACTGCGCGAGCGCATCATCCACCTGTGTTTGCTCGATATTTACTTGTGTTGCTGCAAATCTGAATTCCTGCAGCGCAGTCGTGGTGACGCCCAGCGCTTTTGCTTCTTCGCCCAGATTTCCGGCCGCATCGATCGCCGCGCGGCTCATGTCCTTGATCTTGTTCGCCACTGCCAGCAGGGCCATGCCGCCCAGGGCTGCGCCAACTTGCTGCACCGCCTTGCGCGCGCTCGCCATGTTCCGCTGCATCGCGGTCGTTTCCTTGTTCGCGCGGCGAACACCGTTCTGATATTCTGCGGTGTCGAGACCCAACTTAACCAGCAGACCTGCAAGCAACGTAGCCATGTCATTCTCCTAATATCGGCAGTGCGGTTCAGATCCTCGCGCCGGACGGGCGGATCATCCCGCTCATTTCAATTTCTTCGCCAGGCGCTGCAGGGTACGATCGAGCGCAGCCTTGAGTTCTTTGCCAATGCGATCTGGGGTGCTGCCTTTCTCGCTGTCCCAGGCGGGAAGCATGAATGGGTTTGCCGCCATTTTCGGCGTTCCGAATTCCTGAATTACCGCCACGCCGACAACGCCGGGATCCCGGTACTGTCCACCCGACTGCTTGCCGACCATCGCGGGCGGCTGCACATTCATGTCGATGCCGACGCTCAGCCAGACCTGCTGCCCGTCGCTGCCCTTGCGCCGGCGCGTGGCGCCCGCCTTGATCGCATCGCGAAGGTTGCCCTGGTCCTGCGGGACCATCGACTTGGCCTTGTCCACGATCGGGCGCGCCGCTTTCCGAAGCGCCGCCTGCCCCACCCGGCGCGCTGACAGCTCCGTTTCCAGTTGCTTCAGCTTCGCCTCGAGCTCTTTGCCGCCGATGAATTCAAGGCTGCCAGTCATGCCAAACTCCCATTCTAGGACAAGGTTGACCGCCGACGGTAGGAAATGGACCGTCGGCGGCCTTGACCCGACTTACTCAAGGCCGGGCACCTATCGGGTCAGGCGACGTTGCCGAAGTCGCCGTAGCTGAGCGCGAGAGGCTGCTTGATCGCCAGCCCCAGGCGGCTTTCGCAGCGGATCGTCACCATGTTCTTGACGAAATTGTCACCATCCTCGGTGGACAGCGCCACGGTCGGAGCCTGCCGGTCGTACAGCGTCGCGGCCCGCATGAAGTCCCCCACGAGGAACTTGTCGACCGTCATTGCCGTAGTCGGCACCACGGGCAGCCCGAACAGGCTGGGCGGCACCGGCGCTTGCGGATCCCCGAGAATGTATTTGCCATCCGCATCTTTGAGCATCCGCATCCGCATCCAGTCGGTAGGATGGATCACAATGCCGTTTGCCAGGAACTCGGCGAGACCGACCTGCAGGATTGCCAGCCCAATCTTGTCGATCATGTTCTCGCCGGCCGGAGCGAACTCCGCAGCGTAAGCCGTGCTGTTGGTGATCAGCCCGTTGAGGTTGACCCCCACTCCGCTCCCATTGAGCAGCTGCACATCCTCGGCCAGGGCGAGGCCGTAGCGCAGTTCCCCATCGATGATGCTGGACAGCTGCGGCGCATCGTCCAGCACCTGGACGCTCGCCTTAGTCCAATGCGCGATCGTGCGCATCGGCAGGTTTGCCAATTCCCAGGTATAATCCGATTCCGGCTTGAGCGCCGCCTCGGCCACCGGCGCGGCGTTATTGGTGCGGGCCGTTTGATCAACGTATTCGACCGAACCGGAGTTCGTGTTGATCCCGTTGAGCAAATCTCGAATGCGCGGCAGACGCCCGGGAAGGGCGTTAACCGTCGGATCACGCATCGCTTCTGCCATTGCGCCTGCGCTGGCAGTTCCCGAGGTGATCGACTTGACTTCGATCCGAGCGCGGGCGGGCTGGCTGGTTTTGATCGCCGACATGGCCTTGACCTCGTCGCTGTCCGCAACCTGCTGGCCCCAGCTGGGCTCAGCACGGCCGCCACTGCCACCACGTGCGGCCTTTTGTTCCACGTCCTCCAGACGGCATTTCAAAGAATTGAAGACATCCGCCGTTTCCTTTGCCAGCTCGGCGGCAGTTTTTGTGTGCGTGCTAGCAGTGTGACCCGGCCCGCGAAGGAACCGGCCAGAGCGCCGCTCTGCCGCGCTCATGATCATCCGCCCGCCACCGGCAGCGGCAAAGGTGGACAGGCCGGTCGCGGCCAGCATCATGCTGCCGCCATCCCCAGCGAAGGCCGGACTTGCACCAACGGCCAGAAATAGCGCGGCGGTCAGGGCAAGCGCCAACATAACCACGCAAACGGAGTAGGTTTTCATTGCGAATTTCATAACTCTTCACCTCAAGACGGTGTTGAAAACGGATCGCAAAGGTTGGGAGCAAGGGCTGCAACTATCTGCGATCGGGACAAAGGAACGGGCGCGCATTGCGCCGCTCAAAATTCAAAAGCGCTCCGCGATGGAGAGCCTGCTGAAATCCTCAAACCGCTCTGAATATCTCCAGATCGGAACAAGGTTTGTCACTGATCGCCCCGGCCTCACGCCGGTAAGTTTGCAGCGGCACCACAAGCCTCACGCTTGTCGATGCCGGATCGTTCTGCTTCCGTTCGCGAAATAGCGCAATACCCTAAATTCATTTTCCACCATTTGCGGCCCGACGCGCTGCCTCGATGAATTCCGGCCCGGTGCGATCGACCAGGTCAGCCTGCGCTCGCAGAAACGCCGACGTTGGCCCTACGCCATCCGCCAGCATCATCGATTCCGCCGCTGCCGATATCACCGCCACCGATACCGAGCGCCTTGCCACCCCAGAAATCAGCATCGATCCAATCCATTCACGTGCCTTCGCCGCAACTTCGCGTGTTTCCTGTAGATCACTCATTTTCCGTTCCTTCGCTGTTTGCCTGGACGCGCCGGCGCCAGACCTCGGATTTCGATTGCAATTCGGCGGGATAATTCAGCCGCAGTGTCGGACCCGTGATCCGAAGCGCCGCCGCTATGGCCGGTTGCGCCATTCCCTCGCCGTGCAACTGCGCGACCAAGGCGCGGCTCTCGACCGTCGGCAAATGTCGCGGACGTCCGGATTTTCCGAGGCGGGGCTGAATGGGATGCCCGAGCAAGTCGAGCTGCAATTTAATCGAAGTTTTGGCGGCGTAATCTGCGGTAGCAGGATCGCCTTGCGCGCCCCCTCCTGTTTGCCCAGGCATCGCCACGGAAGCCTTGTCGGCTGCTGAGATATCATCGACGCTGCCCGCGTCGGTGCCGGTGCTCCTGCCCGCGCTCACAGACCAGACCTTTCCTGAAAACTCACTCGGTCGCTAAAAAATCTCTGAATGAGAGGGACAGTGGTCTGGGGGCAAACCGGTTCACAGACTTTCGACCACCCCCCAACACGCAGCCCCTGCCACACCGCCCGGCGCAAGTCAGACTGGCCCGGGGGCAGCGCTGCGACGGAAGCGGGATCGGTCAGGCAAGCCGCGACGTGTTGTTGGAGCAGATTGCCGCGCTGGCAGAACCCAAATGCTCCACGTTCAACCTTTCGCTCCATTGCGAAACTTGAGCAAAAGCAAGCTAACTCAATTACTTGCCCTACTTCTTCTTCAATTAAATGGATTAAATGGATGAATGGAGTTGTAAAACGCACCGCTAATGCGCGCCCGCGCCCGCACACACGAGGGGCCGCAATCGCGGCTCCAATTCTCCACACGCGCAGAAATCCGCCGAAAACCGGCTCCATTTGGCAAATTCGTTTGATCCAAACCGCCCCAAATGGAGGCAAACCGCTCCAAATCATGGCAAAAAGCAGTGCCAGCGAGCAGTGGGAAGCGCGGGCGCGACCGACTGGTTTGGTGTCGATCGGCAAGCCATCACAGCAGCGGGCCCTTCTGCTCGCCGACCAATGTTAGGTCAAGCCACCAATGGCCGTTGCTGACCACCTGCCGAAAGCCGCGCGCCGTCATCGCTCGGTAGAATCCTACTAGCGACAGCTTTTCCGCCCCATGCTGCGCGCACCAGGCGCAATATGTACGGTACAGCGGCATCGCTCGACACCGGGCACCGGAGGCGGGCCGGGTTGCCTTTGCAAGGAATGGGCCAACCGTATCTAGGTCAGGCTCTTTCATCCGAAAGGAGCGGCTAATCTTCTCCATCGCGGGGATGGGGTCAGTGGATCTTCGTCCGAGGCGGAGGATAAGCGCCATCTCGCCATCGATCGAGACTAGCTCGAACGCTGCTAAGTCAAGTTTCATCACGAACTCCTGGGCAAAGTAGACTGCAAAGGGAGGGATGCGTCAGGCCGCAACGGACCAAGCTGAGTAACTTATCGTCACCGGAGCCCAACGAATTCCGCGCCACCCGGCCCCCGGGTTTGGTAGGCAGCGCGCTTGGTCCAATTGGATCTGCGAGAAGTTTCTCTATTTTTGCCTTCATAACCGGCGTGCCGCGCAACATTTCTCGCGGCAGTTTCACCGGCTTTTTTGGTTCGCCATCATGGGCCAGACGCCGCAGGTTCTCGTGGCCCCACAAGGGTGGGTTCGCCAACCTAGGTCTTTGATCTACAACGGAAAGGGTATTCCAGCCCTGTCCACCACTTGCCTCCAAGCCGTTGAAAGACAAGGAAACCGCGGAAAATCAGTGGCTTTGTCCTGATCGGGTGCTACAATCGTAGCATGAAGGATGACCCCTTGTACCTCCACAAAAACCCACATGGCGTTTACCATTACCGCCGCCCCGTCGTCGCTGAGGATCAAGTCTTCTGGCTCGGTCTGAGCGGTTCACCGAAAAAGGAGTGGAGTCGTCCGCTTCGCACGAAAGACCGCCGTGGGGCGATTGCATGCCTTGCCGACGCGGCCGACCTTTACGATGCGGAGCGGGAGGCGCAGCTAGAGCGCTACCGTGCCCAGAGCCTCCCAGAAAGCAACCTGCAGACCGAAAGGGAGCGCGAGGAAAGAGAGGCTGGCGAGGCAAAGGTGGCAGCGCAGAAGGCCCGCAGAGAGGCCCGGAAAGAATTGAGGGTCGAGCGCCGCCATCGGCTCCAGATGAGCACGGCGGAGCTGTCGCCCGAGGAGGCGGCTTGGCATGATCTTGTGCAAGAAAGTCGTGTCGAGCTGGAACAGCTCCGCGCCGCGGTGGAAGGACAGAGGGCCGCAAATGCCACGATAGCGGTTCAAGGCGGAGCAGCTTCCCAGAGCAGGGAAAGGCCGACTATCGAGACCCTCATTGCGGCCTACCAAGCGGACAAGTCTCCCGGTTGGAGCGGCTCCAGCAAAAAGGCCGTCGTTCCCGTATTTCGTGCGCTGCAGGATATGTTCGCCGGTCAAGCGCTCCAGAGTATCTGCCGTCAAGACGCGCGTGCGTTTGTGAGTGTTCTGGAGGCCCTGCCAACGCAGATAGGTAAGCGGCGCGAGTTTGCAGGGTTGACTGTGCAGGAAGCCGTTGAGAAAGGGAGGGTGCTTGGTCTACCCACTATCAAGCCAAAGACGATCAACGACGGATACATCATGCACGTCGCCGCTATGTTTAATTGGGCGGTGAAAGAGCAGTGGATTCTTTCCACTCCGTTCTCCGGCCTCAATGTGCATGACCCGGTGGACGACAGCGAGCGGCGGGACCCTTTCACCGCCGAACAGCTCCAAACGTTGTTCACGCAAGCGCCGTGGAACGCCCCTTGGGCGATTGGCCCAGAAAAGCCGGGTTCATACTGGGTGCCCTTGCTGTGCCTATTCCACGGTCTACGAAACGGAGAGGCGGCAGGGCTGCGTGTCGAAGACATAGATGAGGAGGACGGGGTGCCGGTGCTCCATGTGCGCCCCTATGACGGGCGAACGGTAAAGACAGCAGGCTCCCGCGGAACTCTGCCGATTCATCCCGAGCTGCTCCGTCTGGGCTTTCTGAGCCACGCCGCAGCGCGCCGGGCAGTCGGGGAGCTGCTCCTATTCCCCGAGGGTGTAGCGAACAGTCGGGGGCAGGTGGGTGCCAAGCTGGCCGAGCGTTTCAGCAACCGGGTTAAGCGGCTAGGCTTTGAGGGGCGCAAGCTGGGGATGCACTCTTTTCGGCACAACTTTGAAGACCGGTTGCGCGCGGCGGAGTTGGCGGAAAGAACGGCGCTTGCATTGGCGCGCCGTACGGAGAGCGGGTCCAGCCGCATTTATGGCGAGGGCCTGTCAGCTCGGCAAAAGGCTGCTGCGCTGGCCAAGGTCGAGTATCCCGGCCTGCACCTTGACCACCTGCAACCAAGTTAAGCCGAATCGCTTGTGCGCGGATTGTTCAAGCCTTTCTCCGCGAACCACCATTCGTCTCCATTTTCAACAAACTTCCGGGCAGCCTCAAAAGAGGTTGTCGCCTTGCTCTTGTCAACGCTACCTGTCCGCCCGCTGTGGACCAATCCGTTGCGCGTTTCGAACAGCTTGTGGACCGCACCCGCAGCCTTAATGCCAGTGAGTTTTTCCCATCGACCAATGATCGCCTGTGCAGCGATGCGATCAATGAGGTCCCCAGCCGCAGCGTTTGGAGGATTTCCCGCTAAATGGCTGAATGCCGCTCTCGCCATGGTCTCGCACGCAATGGCGCTCGATAAGACACTGCCGGAGTAATCCTGGTCAGCTAGGCGATGGCTGGCTTCAACCAAATACTCAAACCAGATTGGAGGAGTGTGGCCCGCCACCAGAACACGTCCGATGTGATCCCACTTTTTCTCGTCGATCTCGGCTGCTCGCTTAAATTGAGTAACTACGGTGGATGCCCAGATACCGAACCCGCTCTGCTTCTCGTAAAGGCGCGCCATCTTTAGGTCTGGCGCCCCGTCAACTTCCCAATCAGTTACACCTATGGCGTGCTGATCGGTCGCCCATCGCGCGACCTTCATCCAGTGCCGCAAAGCGCCCGCGAGTAAGTCATCGCAGTCGTTAGTCAATTTTTCGAGGTGGGGTGCGGCCTTGTCCGCTTCCGGTGACTTCCTGACCGCAGGATGGCGCAGCAATTCCTTAGGGATCTTCACGCGTTTGGGTACGTCGATCTCAACATTCACATATTCGAGCTGATAATAGGACACTTCTGGCCGAGGGTCGTTTGCCCATCCGTTCCGGAAACTAACCACGTTAGCGTTCGCACCAGTAGGTTCAGCACTTCCTTCCGCAAATTCCGCTGAGGGTAGTGCAATCCGTGCGGCGTGACCTGAATAGGGAAACTCCTGGGATCGACCCAGTAGGCAGCCCGAAAACAATGTACCCACGCATAGGCCCCGGCCACGGGCAAACAAGCTGGCGTTAATCATCTGTTCCGACATTGCGCCGGAGAAACATGGATTGGGTTTTCACACAATGACGGGGGGCCGCCAGTCCCCCGGTTAAACGCTCATCGCCCGCTTCCCGCATCGCAGTGATAAACGGGGTGACGTAGGGCAGGTTGCTACCCGCAGCGACCGGATAGCCCCGTGCAGGTCTTCGCCTATAATGCCGTTCCAAAGGTCATTCGCCAGACCCGCGCCGGCGCCACAACGCCGCAAAATAGCTGCTCGCTGCGCTCGCCGCGTGGGCCGTATCTGTCGCCCAGCGCCTCTCCTCAGTCTCCGCCGTAGTTGGAGGGGGTGCTCAGTCTCGCGTCCATAATGTCTCCGGAAAGATCCGCCAACGATGCGTAGTTAACGTGGCACGGAAAAGCATCGGCGGTGCGAGGTTGACCGCGGGGCTCGATATCGTTTCTATGTCGTGGGGTGCGGCGGTTGGGTTTGGCTGCAAGGTACTCAGCCAGCATCTCTCCCCCGAGAATTGGAGCGGGCGGTTGGCAAGTCATGTTGTCCCAGTGGATCGGTGATGGCGAGAGGGTCAAGCCCGTCCGGGATAACCGGCGCCTCGGCGTTGCGTCGGACAGCGGTCATGGCCCTGATGCGCTCCGACAGGTTAGGGGTTTCGTCCGGGGACAATCTCCCGGAGGGTTGTTTGACCGCTTTATCAGCTTGGGGGCAATGCTCCGGGAGGACCGCTGCAAGCGCGCCACTCCTGACCTCGGTTTCAGGGATTGGGGGCAATGCTCCTATACTCTTATAGAGTAGTGTTGGGAGGGTTTCTCGGGGGTCAGCTTGGACAAGCCCGGTCAGGGATAGGAACTCCCCGAGGGCATCCAAGCGGATGCGAGGCCGCGATCCTTCGACCGTCAGCCGGATGCACTCGTGGCCATTGTGCTGCTCGATTGCGAAGGAATGACAACCTATGGCCAGCATCCCGCCTGAGCGGGTCCCCCAAGCGCCCATTGGCACGGCAGCTCCTCCGGCTACAACTTTCGCCGCCTTCACGGCTTTGCGCACACTGGAAATCGTCTTTGCCTGCCGCACGTCTAGATGAGCGCCGCGCTGGGAGAATAGCTCGGCCAGCTTTCGCAGCAAAGCGGCGGGCAGCGGCTTGCTGAAATGGTTGGCGGGGTTGAAGCTGGAGCCTAGCTTGCAGTTCAACCGCCCAACGTCTGCCCGGTTGGATTGTGCCACGGCGGTCTCGCTGTCGAACCACTCGTTGACCATGTTCGCGAGTGCGGCGGGGTAGCCTTTTGGCTTTCGTCTATAGGCGACCGGAGCGGAGTGGATGAGGAGCGGCACAGCTTCGTGGAAGCGGGCCTTGTAGGCGTTCGCTCCGGAGATGCCGTGATACAGGGTAATTGAGCGAAGTTGGCGCTGATGGTGCTTCATTCGCTCTGCAAGGGTCAGCGAAGCTAGGTCAAGCTCATGGCTAATTCCTTCGGGGACCAGCGGCAGTTTATCTGTCATGTTTCTCCTTTGCTGGCGGGATCGTCGCCAGTGGTTACAGGGGGGTTGTCAGCGCGCCGCGCGGGGCACGTAAATGGGTGGAAGGTTCTCGTCTGGATTGTCTGCTTTGAAGCGAGACATAGCGGCGGCGGTGACTGCCGCTCGGCCAGAGGGGCTTCGGATTGCCCAGTTCGGGGTCGGTAGGTCCATAAGGTCGATCAGAGCGCGCGCAGCGGCCAAGCGGTGGCCGTTGCCAGTAAAGTAGTCGGCTACGCGGGGGTCCGCTAAGCGGTCGGCAGCAGCCATTAAAGATTGCCGGTCCCCTTCGGGGTCGTTGTAATCGGTCAAAGAGTGATCCTTCGGTGAGTAGATTGGAGTGACAAAATATGAGGTAGAGAGCCCCCGCACACGTCAGCGGAGAGAAAGGAGATCGCTCAGCGCATCGAGCCACCCCGGTGATGAACGCTGTGGGCAGCCCGCGCCTCACTGGGTTTCATCACGGGGCACTGAGTGGAAACGCCAAGCCATCATGAGGACAGACCGGCAAGGCGCTGAGAAGCAGGCGACGAAACGCGTCGCTTGTTCTAGACGGTATCAATTCACGGAGACGGCGGTTTTGCGTCGTTCGCCATATAATGCCGCGGGGCTTACCTATCGAGCGTTGACCTCCACGACATTGTCAGTTGCCTGCATCACACGATCCACCTGTGTGGCCTGCCAGCGCCCCCCGCGGCGCGTCCGGACGCCCTGCTCATTCAATGCCTGGGCAATTTGTGACAGGCTCGTAGTGCCCGATGACTGTATCTCAGAGATCGCCTGCCGAACGCTGGTATTGAAGGCGCGGGCCTTGTCCTGCTTGGCTGCCGTTCCGAGGGTGTGGTCTACCGGCTGCCGGGGTTGCCCGTACAGGGGATGGTCCTCGCGGTACTCCCGCCATCCCCCCAGCTTGGTGCCCCGCGCCTTAGCCGCGGCAAGTGCATCCTTAGTCCGCCTGCTGATTGCTTTCCGCTCGTGCTGGGCCATAGCTGCCATGATGTGGATTGTAAGCTCGTTGGCTTCGGGCATATCCGCCGCAACGAACTTGGTGCCTGCTTCCTGTAGAGTGGCGATGAAGGCGACATTGCGGGAGAGCCTGTCCAGCTTGGCGACAAGCAGGGTTGCCCCGGTCAGCTTGCAGCGGTTAAGCGCCTTTACCAATTCCGGCCGGTCATCCCGCTTGCCGCTCTCAATCTCCTCATAAGGCGGTTGGAGCAACCTATCACCCACCCGAAGGAAAGCATTGATTGCTGCCTCTTGGGCCTCCCGACCTAGGCCGCTCCTGCCCTGCTTTACCGTCGAAACCCTCAAATATGCGACATAGTCTGTCATCGTTCATCGCTCCACAATCACTTATTACGTTCGTGACTACGCTCGTTGTCTGAATTGTAAAGACCGATTTTCGTGAGGCTGACTGGTCCGGCCTCTCGGGCCCACCTCGGGGTCAGCGGCCCTGTCGTCGTCATGGCGGCAGAGGGTTGCCATGTGTGCGGCGGGACGCAGGAGACCCCCCCACGGGGGTAAAGCCGCGCATACAAGGTCAGAGGTCCCGCCCCGCATCGACGCGCTAATTTCAGGTCGCAAGAGCAGCCGCGTTCCGCCGCGAAGGTAGAGCTGGCGTGATGGGACGCCGCGCCGTATGGGCAACGAATGTCTTACTCTCCTGTCGTCGGCGGCCATCACGGCGTCGGTTTTCCGCTCCAATTCCCTAGTGCCAAGATTACCGACGTTTCCCTAAGCACTACCCTCGTCGAGCAGCTTTCTCCGGCGGATGACAATGTAGTGATTTCTCACGGGACAGGTTTCTTTTGGCGTCACGGTACGGACGTATTTCTGATTACCGCTCGGCATGTAGTGACCGGGCGCGATCCGTTCACCAATGAGCCCATGTCAAATAAGGGGTTTCTCCCCGAGCGCTTCCGGTTCTATCCCACTATAGAAGTCTCACCGGATCGCTGGGGCCGCGCCACGGTCCGGCTGGATTTTGCTACAGATGAGCCAACAAACTGGCTGGAGGACCCGGAGTTCGAGCGATTAAGAACGGACATCGCCGCACTGAAAGTTACTTCTCTTTCGGGTGTCCTAGGGCGGAAAATTAAGTGCCTCAACGATGAACCGTCCAACTTCTCCGACATCATGTCTTCGGTTGGTTTTGAGTGCTCAATAATCGGATTTCCGCAGGCCAATGTAGGCGGACTGATGACGCCTATTTGGCGAAGGGGTACTCTTGCCTCCGAGCCTCTCCTTCCGGTCGATAGTAAGCCGATGTTTCTGCTCGATGCTTCCACAAGCCCAGGCTTTTCCGGCGGACCGGTGTTCAGACGCCACATTGGACCGGCACCCACCATTGACGCTGACGGGTCCGTCGAGGTCAAACTCGACGCGGTGGTCACGATGAGCTTTGTAGGTGTCTACGCTGGTCGGCTGAGCCACTCCCATTTTGGCGGAGAGGTGCCGTTCGTTTTCTACGGTAATCGCATTCCAATTATCCTTGGAGCAGCAGCAACCCTGCCAAGCTGATTGCCTTGCGCACACTGCTACAACGGGCTACTACAATGCCCCCAGCGCCCTTTTGGTAAGCTTCTGGTTTTGCGTGTTTTCTAAGTGGATCCCGGCAATCCAGCCCTGTCCACCACTTGCCTCCCGATGAATGTTGCGAGTTTCAGGCGTTCTTTAGCGAGTTTTGATCCGCTCACTTGTCGACAGGCCTTGCTCCGATCTGGCCGGACAGATATTCACGGCCGATGCCACAAACCCACCACCCCGTAATTTCCTCGACAGGCTTGTTCACCCCCAAGGATAGCATCTCGAATGCCGAATTGGTTGCCAGCTACAATTCTTATGTGGAATTGCATAATCGGCAGCACGCGGCAGAGATCGTCCGTGGAGAGATCCTGGAGCTTCAGCCCAGCTCGGTCGAATTCATCGAGAAGGCGAGCGGGATAAAGGCACGCCATGTCATGGCGAAGGAACCCGTGCTTGATCCCGGGATCATGGCGCCGCGGTGGCAGGAACGCGGCAACGACGAACTTTCGATGATGGCGGAAATCGGCGTCAAGGCTGCGCGGCGGGCGCTGGAGCGGGCGGGGCGCTCACCGGGCGATGTCGATGCAGTGCTGTGCGCCGCATCCAATATGGAACGTGCCTATCCCGCGATGGCGATCGAAATACAGCAGGC
This sequence comes from Allopontixanthobacter sp., assembly GCF_034376665.1. Lineage (NCBI taxonomy): Bacteria > Pseudomonadati > Pseudomonadota > Alphaproteobacteria > Sphingomonadales > Erythrobacteraceae > Allopontixanthobacter > Allopontixanthobacter sp. The sequence goes on from NZ_JAXMJI010000047.1 coordinate 13,973, forward strand.
TCTGGGTATCGACGGGTTTGCGTTCGATATGAATGTTGCCTGTTCATCCGCCACCTTCGGAATTCAGACCGCTGCCGATTACGTCCGGTCCGGCAACGCCAGATCGGTTCTGGTGGTGAGCCCGGAAATCACCAGCGGTCATCTCAACTGGCGCGACAGGGACAGTCATTTCATCTTCGGGGACGTCGCCACCGCCGTGCTGGTGGAAGATTCTTCGATTGCTCCGGACCAGCACTGGGACATTCTCGGGACCAAGTTGAAGACGGTGTTTTCGAACAACATCCGCAACAATTTCGGTTTTCTCAATCGCGCCGATCCGGACAAGGCCAACAATCCCGACAAGCTGTTCATCCAGGAAGGCCGGAAGGTTTTCAAAGAGGTGGTGCCGCTGGTTGCCAGCATGATCCTTGCCGAAGCGGACCGGCTGGATATCGACCCAGCGGGATTGCGGCGGCTGTGGCTGCATCAGGCAAATGCCGGGATGAACCGCCTGATCGCACAGCGCGTGCTCGGCCACGAGGCGGACGACGATGAAAGCCCGACCGTGCTCGACACATATGGCAATACGTCGAGCGCCGGGTCGATCATTGCCTTTCATCTGCACAGCGACGACCTTGTGGCGGGCGACGTGGGACTGATCTGCAGTTTCGGTGCGGGCTATTCGGCCGGGACAGTTTTCGTGCGGAAGGTTGCTTGACCCGCGAATGCGATGGTTGCCAATCACGCGCTGGCGCTGTTTTCCCTAGTCGGGGCGCTTGAACGCTTGTCGCTTTCGGCGTCAGTCCCTAGGTAAGAAGGATGGCCGGAGAACTTCTCGACAACAAGGGCCGGGGCGATGCGGCGTGGCAATGGCCCGCGATCCACCCCGAAGGACGCAAGATTGGCCTGATTGCGACTGCAGTCAGTCTGGCATTTCTGCTTATCTTCGACTGGGAAATCATCGGCTGGCCGCTGCTGGCACTGAGCGGCGGAGTATTCGCGTTCTTTCGTGATCCCGAGCGGGTGGTGCCCCAGGGCGACACCTGTATCGTCTCTCCGGCGGATGGCATCGTTTCGGCGATCGCAGTGGTCGAGCCACCTGTGGAATTGCAAGGCGACGACGGCACGGGAGTGCTCGGTTTGCCATCGGGGGCGGTGGTCCGGATCTCGATCTTCATGAGTGTGTTCGATGTCCATATAAACCGCGCTCCGATCGGCGGCATGGTGCGGCGGCTGGTGTACATACCCGGAAAGTTCATGAATGCGGATCTCGACAAGGCTAGCGAAGAAAACGAGCGCCAGCACATTCTCATGGAACGCGGTGACGGTGTGGCGATCGGATTTACCCAGATCGCCGGTCTTGTAGCGCGGCGGATCGTACCCTTTGTGAAGCCGGGTGACATGGTTGCGGTGGGGCAGCGCGTCGGCCTGATCCGATTCGGCAGCCGGGTAGACGTTTATCTGCCCGCAGGCACCGACGCGAAGGTATTGGTCGGCCAGAAAATGGTCGCAGGAGAGACCGTTCTCGCAGAGCTTGGCAAGCAGCAATTGCTGGAAGGTATTGCGCATTGAACGATGACGCGCGGATAGGACCCAGGTCCGACGAACACGAAATTCCGCAAGGCCGAGCCCCACGGGGGCTCTCGTTGCGGGCGGTCGTGCCTAACGCGATTACTGCGGCCGCGCTGTGTTCTGGGCTCACGGGGATTCGCTTTGCGATATCGGGCGATTGGCCGGAGGCGATCTATGCCGTGATCCTGGCCGGAGTGCTCGACGGGATTGACGGGCGGATCGCCCGTCTGCTCAAGGCCCAGTCGCGCTTCGGGGCGGAACTGGATAGTCTGGCTGATTCGCTTTCCTTCGGCATGGCGCCGGCGTTGATCCTGTATCTCTGGACGCTGCAGGAGATCCCGCGGATCGGGTGGTTCGCGTCGCTGGCATTTGCCATATGTTGCGCGCTGCGTCTGGCCCGGTTCAACGCCCAGATCGATACTGATGACCAGCCGCACAAATCCGCCGGCTTTCTTACCGGCATTCCCGCGCCCGTCGGAGCTGGCCTCGCTTTCTTGCCGTTCTACCTGTGGATGGCCACCGGGGAGGAATTGTTCCGTAATCCGGTGGCGATGAGTATCTGGATGGCCTTGATCGCGTTCCTGATGATTTCCAACGTGGCAACCCTTAGTTGGGCATCCCTGAGGCCGCGGCGCAACGTCCGGTTGGAACTGATCGCGCTGGTCGGGATCGTCTTTGCCGCTCTATTGCTCGAACCGTGGTGGACCCTGGCGATTATTTCCGCCGGATACATGGTGCTGATGCCCTACGGAGTGATCAAATACGGCCGGATCAAGCGGCAGCGCGCAGTTTCGGCTCTCTCCGCCGGCCAATAACGCGCGGCGCGGCGCCGCGAACGGTCCCGCGCATCCTGAAGGTAGGTTCCGGCTGGCAGCGCTCGGACTGGACGACCTTGTACATGATGGAAACATACTGTTCGTTGCAGCGGACGTGCGCACTGAGGGCGCGGTAGGCGGCGAGGCCGCGCAATCCGCTGTCGGTAAGCACGGCTACCGATAAAACGGCCACTGCGGCGAAGAAGGCGACAATCAGAAACCCGGTCATGGTGAACACTTTCTTTCCAGGCCATCAGTCGCATCGGCAAAAGCAGGTGGATGGACTGTGGATAACAAGTGGGAAACTTCAGCTTTGACCTGTTTGTTCCCGATATGATCTATGTTCTTTATTTGTTCCTACGTGTCAAGACCTAACTGGTTCGAATTTTCGGGCCCCGCCTTTTTCCGTGCTGGCATTCTTGGAGAACCCACGCTAAGGGGCCGCATCCGCCGCGATTCCCCTTGCGAAATTTTGTCAGGCCGGGGCGGGTAAATTCACATGGAAAGCGCCACATACCGGTGCCTGCCGCGGGAAAAGAGGTTCGCCTTGGCCGCAACGGGTTCCAGCTTTCCAGAGGAACAACCGGAAGGAATTATCTTATGGCGGCACCTACCGTCTCAATGCAGCAATTGATCGAGGCCGGATCGCATTTCGGCCACCAGACCCACCGCTGGAATCCGCGCATGAAGCCGTATATATTCGGCGCGCGCAACGGTGTTCACATCATCGACCTGTCGCAGACCGTGCCGCTGTTCGCGCGCGCTCTCGACTTCGTCACCGCCACTGCCCGCTCCGGCGGCAAGGTCCTGTTCGTCGGCACCAAGCGCCAGGCGCAGGATCCGATCGCGGAAGCGGCTCGCCGCAGCGGCCAGCATTTCGTCAACCACCGCTGGCTCGGCGGGATGCTGACCAACTGGCAGACCATTTCCGGTTCGATCAAGCGGCTCAAGACGCTTGAAGAACAGCTTTCCGGCGAAATTTCGGGACTGACCAAGAAGGAAGTCCTTCAGCTGACGCGTGAGCGCGACAAGCTCGAAATGTCGCTCGGCGGCATCCGCGACATGGGCGGCATTCCCGATGTGATGTTCGTGATCGACGCGAACAAGGAAGAACTCGCCATCAAGGAAGCCAATGTGCTTGGTATTCCCGTGGTCGCCATCCTCGACACCAATGTCGATCCTTCGGGCATTTCCTTCCCTGTTCCGGGCAATGACGACGCCAGCCGCGCTGTGCGTTTGTATTGCGACGCGATTGCCGATGCGGTCATCGCGGGCAAGGGCGGCGCAGTTGTCGATTCCGGCGTCGATGTCGGCGAAATGGCCGAACCACCGGCGGAAGTCACCGCCTGAGAACGGAGCGGGCGCCGCAAGGAACCCGACCGTCACATTTGCGAATTAGGGCGCCGGACGGGTCAGGAACTGACGGTCCGGCGCTCGAAATCATTTGAAAAAGGATACATCTGATGGCTGCTTACACTGCCGCTGACGTAAAGGCCCTGCGCGACAAGACCGGCGCGGGCATGATGGATTGCAAGAAGGCCCTGGACGAAACCGGCGGCAATGTGGAAGCTGCGGTTGACGCGCTTCGGGCCAAGGGCCTTGCCGCTGCCCAGAAGAAATCGAGCCGGACCGCTGCAGAAGGCCTCGTCGGGGTTGCAGTCGATGGCACGAAAGGCGTTGCGGTTGAGGTCAATTCCGAGACCGATTTCGTCGCCAAGAACGAGCAGTTCCAGGATTTCGTTCTCAAAACCACCGAAGCCGCATTGAACGTATCGGGTGATGACGTCGAAGCGCTGAAATCCGCTGCCTATCCCGGCGGCGGCACGGTGTCCGACAAGCTGACCGACAATGTCGCGACCATTGGCGAAAACCAGCAGGTTCGCCGGCTCAAGAGCGTTTCGGTGAACAGCGGCATTGTGGTGCCTTACGTGCACAACGCCGCGGCAGCCAACCTCGGCAAGATCGGTGTTCTGGTCGCTCTGGAAAGCGAAGCGGGTGCCGATGTCCTCGAACCGCTGGGCAAACAGCTCGCCATGCATATTGCCGCAGCATTCCCGCTGGCCCTCGACGCGGGTGGTCTCGATGCTGACCTGATCGAACGCGAGCGCGCCATCGCGGCGGAAAAGGCTTCCGAGAGCGGCAAGCCCGCCGACGTGCAGGCCAAGATGGTCGATGGCGCGATCAAGAAATTCGCCAAGGAAAACGCGCTGCTCAGCCAGGTGTTCGTGATGGACAACAAGACCACCATCGAAGACGTGGTGGCCAAGGCCGCCAAGGATGCCGGCACCGCGATCACCCTGACCGACTACGTCCGCTTCCAGCTGGGCGAAGGCATCGAGAAGGAAGAAAGCGACTTTGCGGCGGAGGTTGCGGCAGCCGTCAAGGGCTGAGCCGCAGCAAGCTCCCCATTGGAGGATCAAGCGGGCAGGGTGACAGACGTCATCCTGCCCGCTTTCGTTTTTGCTGTCAGCGCGGAGGCAAGAAAGATCTGATACTTCGGGTAGAAGCGCAATTCCGCTTGTGCGCAGACCGGTTTGCCAGCAGTTCCTGTCAAGTGGCGGCGGGAATCATTCCGTCCGTATCCTTGGAGACTTTGCAATGCCGGAGTTTCTTTCCCACACCTTGCTGATCTTCATCCTCGTCGGCTTCGCAGCGCAGCTCGTCGATGGAGCGCTTGGGATGGCGTTCGGGGTGATCTCCACCACCGTCCTGATCAGCCTCGGGGTTCCGCCCGCGGTGGCTTCCGCCGGGGTCCACGCGGCCGAGTGCGTCACCACCGGCGTATCCGGCCTCAGCCATTTGCATCACCGGAACATCGACTGGCAGCTGTTCCGGCGGCTCGCCATCCCCGGGGTGATCGGCGGTATCCTCGGCGCGTATCTGCTGAGCAATGTCGACGCTTCGGTAATCAAGCCCTTCATTCTCGCCTACCTCGCCGCGATCGGACTGGTGCTGATCTACCGCGGCTGGCGCTATCCCCCGCAGCTGAAGGAACCCCGCTTCGTCGCCCCGCTGGGCCTGGCGGGGGGCTTCCTCGACGCGGCGGGCGGCGGGGGGTGGGGGCCGGTGGTTACCTCCAATCTGCTGGTCCAGGGCTCCTCGCCGCGCAAGACGATCGGCACGGTGAACAGCGCCGAGTTTTTCCTGACCGTGGCGATTTCGGTGACGTTCCTGCTGTCGCTCGGGTTTGAAATCGTTACCCAGGCAACGGTCGGCCTGCTGATCGGCGGGGTCATCGCGGCCCCCTTCGGCGCGGTCATCGCCAAGCGCGTTCCCGCCAAGCCGCTGCTGCTGCTGGTGGGCGTGATCCTGACCATCACCAGCCTATACGGAATATACAAGGCGATCGCCTGACCCGTGCCCGCGCAGGGTGACAAAGGTGACACTTCCAACATTTGCTGTCCGCCCCCAAATCCCGCGCATTCCTGCGGGTTTGAGGGGCGAAAGTGACAGTTTCGCCTTTCGGAGAAAATAAAATCCTGCAGCGCCGCGCTTGCCGATAATTTCCTACAGCGACCCGCAGAGACGCAGCCCCTTGGCCCGCCTCTTCGCCCACCCGTCCTTATTCGATTGTCAAATAGCCATCACTTCTTTCCCAGCAATAGCAGGGGGAGCCGATGTAGGAAAACACCGCAGTGCCGCCCATCAAGCGAGGACGGACCGCGGCATTATCGAATGACGCGGGGATAGAATAGCGGGGATCACGGGGCGGCGTGCGCTGCCAACCCTGTTGGCTGTCCAGCAAGACTCTTGCTCGCCGCTGAAACCTGCGCCAAGCACGCCGCATGAGGCTGCTGCGCAATCCGATCCGGCTCGTGCCGAGCCTGTTTGCGCTCGCCATCGCAATCGGAACTCTGCTCCTAAGTTTACCCGTTGCCACTGCTGACGGAATTCGTGCGCCGTTTCTGACTGCCTTGTTTACTGCCACGTCGGCGGTTGCAGTAACCGGTTTGGTGGTGGTCGATACCGGAACCTTCTGGTCGCCCTTCGGCCAAGTGGCGATCCTGTTGATGTTTCAGATCGGCGGCCTCGGTATCATGACGGCGGCAACCCTTTTCGGGGTGATCGCCGGGCGCGGTTTCGGTTTGCATGATCGTATGGCCACGCAGGTCGAGCGCGGACGACTTGAGACCGGCGACGCCCTTTCGGTGCTCAAACTGGTCTTTATCATTACCATCACGGTCGAGGCGATAGTGGCGACAATCCTCGCGGTGCGGATGGCCACCAATTACGATCTGAGCGCAGATAGTGCAATTTGGCATGGAGTCTTCCACGCAGTCAGCGCGTTCAACAACGCAGGCTTTTCGACAAATGCTGACAGCGTGATGGGGTATCAGTCCGATCCGATTATTCTGGTGCCGATCATGCTGGCGGTCATCCTGACAGCGCTCGGCTTTCCGGTGATGCAGGACCTGCGCGACAAGAAATTTGCATGGAGGCGCTGGTCACTGCACTCCAAGGTTACCGTCTGGGGTACGCTCGCACTTCTTGCACTGGGGTTTGCCGCGATTCTGGCGATGGAATGGAACAACGCCGCCACCCTTGGCCCGATGGGCGTGGGGAGCAAGCTGCTCAACGCGGCCTTTCACTCGGTAATGCCGCGCACGGCGGGCTTCAACAGCGTCGATGTCGGCGGCTTCTACGATCAGACGCTGATGGTCAATTACCTCCTCATGTTCATCGGCGGCGGTAGCGCGGGCACCGCTGGCGGGATCAAGGTAACCACATTCGTCGTGCTCTTCGCCATCGTGCTATCCGAAGTGCTTGGGCGGCGCGATGCCGGTTTGTTCAGTCGCCGCTTTGGCAGTGAAGTCGAACGGCAAGCGTTGACCGTGACAGTTCTGGCAGCAAGTCTGATCTTTGCCGCCACCACCTATATCGCTTCAATCACGAACCTTGCGCTGTCCGAAATCCTGTTCGAATGTATTTCGGCTTTTGCGACAGTGGGTCTGTCGACAGGCATCACCGCGGAATTGCCGCCCAGCGCGCAAATTGTGATCGTATTGCTGATGTTTGTCGGTCGGGTAGGGACCATTACCGTCGCCACCGCGCTGGCGGTGGGACGGTCGCCGCGGCCCTATCGTTATCCCAAGGAGAACCTCATTGTCGGTTGATAAGCGCAAACCCGTTCTGGTCGTGGGGCTTGGCCGCTTTGGCGGCGCAGTCGCCCGGACGCTAAGCAATATGGGCAGCGAAGTGTTGGGGGTCGATATGGACCCGCAACTGGTGCAGGAATATGCACCCGATCTGACCAAGGTAGTGGAGGCCGATTGTACCGAAGGGGCGGTGCTCAGGCAGCTGGGTGTTGCCGATTTCGAGGCAGCAGTAGTTGCGATCGGCACTGATCTGGAAGCCAGTGTGCTTACTGTGCTGGCGCTCGCCGATCTGGGGCTTTCCAATATTTGGGCCAAGGCCCACAATGAAAAGCACGCGCGCATCCTTGAACGTATCGGCGCCACTCACGTGGTGTTCCCCGAACAGCGCATGGGCGAGCGAGTGGCGCATTTGCTCAACGAACGATTGCTCGATTTCATTGCATTTGGCGATGAATTCGCCATCGCCCGCCTCTGCGCACCCGAGCCCATTGTCGGTCTGCCGTTGGTTACCAGCGAATGCCGGAAAAAGCATGGGGTGACTGTGGTAGGCGTGAAACGTGCGGGTGAAGCGTTCATTCACGCCATTCCCGACACGATCATTTTCCCCGGCGATGAGTTGGTCGTGTCGGGCAAGATCAAGGATATCGAGCGGTTTTCGGCCGTCTGATTGCATTGGTGCGATCGCTATGCGGTAGCTGCGAGGCAGCGTTTCCTGCTGACAAGGTTGGATAAACCAAAAGGAACTGATGTAAATTGATGTCTTGGAAGGTACCCCTTTAAGCGGCGAAACGACTATGGGCTGGCCATCGCCACCCTCAAGGTCTCACCCCAAGTCTCCCCCGGCGCATAAATCCTTCGGCTCGTCTTACGGGCGGAAACCAAACCTGCGGACACTCGTTTTTCCCATGCCTCTTCAAAAAAGGTAGAAGGAGAATGTTGCCATGAACAACGACCGTAACCAATCGAACCAGAACCAGACCAATCCTGGTCAGGCCGGCCAAAATCAGGCCGGACAACCCCAGCAGGGCCAGCAAGGTCAGGGCCAGCAGGGTCAGAACCAGGACCGGCAGCCCGGTCAGGCTGGCGAACGGGACCGCGACCAAGGCCAGCAGCAGCAGCAGCAGCAGCAGCAGCAGCAGCAGGACCGGTCTCGGCAGAGCGACCAGCAGTCCGGCGGAAGTGACCAGAGCCGTCAACGCCAGCAAGACTGAACTCCGGTTCGATAAAGCAGGAGGCCGCCGTTTCGGCGGCCTCTTTGCGTTGAGGGTGGCGATACGCCATTCCACCCGCGCTAGTCCCGGCGCGGCGAGTTCGGACTGATCAAGAGACCCCACTCTAATCCCGCGCTGATGCGTCTCCAGCGCCGCGAGTTCACATCCACAGGCTTTCCCTTTGCGCCGTGAGGCTCGTGCGGCTAAGGACAGCGCCGCGCCCACCGCTAACCGAGATGACCTACCCTATGACAGTCCTGCAATACAAACGCATCCTGCTCAAGCTTTCGGGCGAGGTGCTGATGGGGGAGCAGGAATACGGCATCGATCCGGCCTATGTGGCGCGGCTGGCGGAAGAAGTGAAGGCGGCCAAGGATACCGGCCTCGAGGTCTGCCTGGTGATTGGCGGGGGCAATATCTTCCGCGGCGTGGCCGGCGCGGCGCGCGGGCTGGACCGGGCAACCGGCGACTACATGGGGATGCTCGCCACCGTGATGAACGCGCTGGCGATGCAGAACGCGCTAGAGAAGATCGGCGTGCCGACGCGGGTACAGTCCGCCATTCCGATGGCCTCGGTGTGCGAACCCTATATCCGCCGCCGGGCCGAACGGCATCTCGAAAAGGGCCGGATCGTGATCTTTGCCGCGGGCACCGGAAACCCGTTCTTCACCACCGATACGGGGGCGGCGCTGCGGGCGGCGGAAATGAACTGCGATGCGCTGCTGAAGGGCACCAGCGTCGACGGCGTCTATGACCGTGACCCGAAACTGTTTCCGAACGCGGTGCGTTTCGACACGATCACCTATGGCAGGGTGTTATCCGACAATCTGAGAGTGATGGACGCCGCGGCCGTGGCGCTGTGCCGGGAAAACCATATTCCGATCGTGGTATTTTCGATTCGCGAGCGGGGGAATGTCGCCAAGGTGCTCGCAGGCGAAGGCGTCCAGACCATAGTGCAAGGGGAAAGCTGAGACATGGCAAAATACAGCAAGGCCGATATCGAGCGGCGGATGCAGGGCGCGGTCGATTCGCTCAAGAGCGACCTCAGTGGCCTGAGGACCGGGCGCGCCAATGTGGCGCTGCTCGATCCGGTGGTGGCCGAGGTATATGGCGCGATGATGCAGCTGAGCCAGGTGGCGACGGTCTCCGCCCCCGAACCGCGGATGCTGAGTGTTCAGGTGTGGGACAAGAGCAACGTCAGCGCGGTGGAAAAGGGGATTGCCAAGGCGGGCCTCGGCCTCAACCCGATGACCGACGGGCAGACCATCCGCCTGCCGATTCCCGACCTGACCGAGGACCGCCGCAAGTAACTCGCCAAGCTTGCCGGACAATATGCCGAAAAGGCGCGGATCGCGATCCGCAACGTCCGCCGCGACGGGATGGAGTCGCTCAAGGAAGACGAGAAGAAGAAGGAAATTTCCGAAGACGAGCGCAAGCGGCTCGAAGACGATGTGCAGAAGCTGACCGACAAATATGTTGCGGACGCCGACGCCGCAGCGGCGGCGAAGGAAACGGAAATCCTGACGCAGTGATACAATGGCGGGCTCTGGGCAGTGATGCCTTGGCTGCCCCCCTCCTCTTGAGAGGAGGGGCAGCGAGACTTCGGTTTGGCGTCAGCCAAGCCATAGTCGCTGTGGGGTGGTATCTTCTCCATCCTCGCCACCACCCCCAACCCCCTCCTCTGAAGAGGACGGGGATTTGACATCCGACAAACGCGCACGACACGTCGCCATCATCATGGACGGCAATGGCCGCTGGGCCAAACGGCACCATCTGCCCCGCGCGATGGGCCACCAGCGCGGGGTGGAGGCGGTGCGCCGGCTGGTCCGCAGCGTGCAAGGCATGGGTATCGAGTGTCTGACGCTCTACGCTTTTTCGAGCGAGAACTGGAGCCGCCCGGACGAGGAAGTGTCCGACCTGATGAATTTGATGCGTAAATTCATCAAATCGGACCTGCCGGAATTCATCGCCAACGACGTGCGGCTGAAGATCATCGGCGACTGGCAGGGGCTTGCGCCCGATATCGTGGCCATGCTCGAGGATGCGCTGGAGCGAACTTCGGGCGGGTCGCACATTCTGGCGGTGGCGCTGAATTACGGTTCGCAGCAGGAAATCGCCCGCGCCGCCACCAAGGCCGCAGCCAAGGGCGCGATCACGGCGGAAAGCATCGCGGCGCAGCTCGACACCGCCGACCTGCCGCCGCTCGACCTGCTGATCCGCACATCGGGCGAGGTACGGCTGTCGAATTTCCTGCTATGGCAGGCAGCCTATGCGGAAATGAGTTTTACCGACGTGTTGTGGCCCGATTTCACGCCCGAGCATCTGCAGAACGCCCTCGATGATTTCGCCAGGCGGGAGCGGCGCTATGGCGGACGCTGAGATGGCGGCGAAGAAGAATTCCGACCTGGGGGTGCGGCTCGCTTCAGCGGCGGTGATGCTGGCGCTGGCGGGCGCGGCGCTGTATTTCGGCGGCAAGGTGCTCGACACCTTCATCGTGATCGTAGCCTTGATCGCTTTCGTGGAATTCGTGCTGCTGGTCGTGAAGGCGACCGAAAACCTCTCGTTCAGGCTCGCGGGAATTCTGGCTGGTGCGGTCTATGTCTTTGTGGCGGCGGGCATAATGGCACAGATGGATTCCCCATCGCTGATTTTGACGCTGGGGGTGGTGATCTTCACCGATACAGGCGCTTACCTGTTCGGGCGGACCATCGGCGGACCCAGGATTGCCCCGCGGATATCCCCGTCAAAGACCTGGGCTGGCCTGGTTGGCGGCATGATCTGCGCGGCATTGTGGCTGGCGGTCTGGACCGTATCCCTCCACTATTTCGGCAGCAATTACACATTTTCCGCCCTGGTCGGTGCGATGTGGGGCGTTGCGCTTTCCGTCGCGATGGTCGGCGCGGGTCTGGCGGTCGTGGCGCAGATGGGCGATTTCTTCGAAAGCTGGCTCAAGCGCAAGGCGGGCGTGAAGGACAGTTCCAACCTCATCCCCGGGCATGGCGGCGTCCTCGACCGGGTGGACGGGCTTCTGCCGGTTGCCCTCGTTTTCGGCTTTCTGGGTTGGTTGTCTTGAGCGTTCGGTCGATCTCCATCCTCGGTGCCACCGGTTCGGTCGGGGCGTCAACGCTCGATCTGATCCGCCGCAACCCCGATGCGTGGCGCGTATCCGCCCTCACGGCAAATTGCAGCGCGCAGGAACTTGCCTTGCTGGCCCGCGAATTCCGCGCCCAAATCGCGGTGGTCGGCGACGAGAGCTGCCTGCCCGAACTGCGCGAAGCCTTGGCCGGCAGCAGTGTCGAGGCTGCGGGCGGCGCGACTGCGCTGTGCGAGGCCGCCGCGCGTCCCGTGGACGTGACCATCGCGGCGATTGTCGGCTGCGCGGGCCTGGCACCGACCATGGCGGCGATCGAAGCGGGCGGCACCATCGCGCTTGCCAACAAGGAAGCGCTGGTATCCGCGGGCGACGTCATGACGGCAGCGGTGGCCCGCACCGGAGCTACCCTGCTGCCGGTCGATTCCGAACACAACGCGATCTTCCAGTGCCTGCAAGGCAACGACGTGACCGAGGTGCGCTGGATCACCCTGACCGCAAGCGGCGGGCCGTTCCGCACCTGGAACGCCGAACGGCTGGCGGCTGCGACGCCCACGCAGGCGGTTGCGCATCCCAACTGGGACATGGGCGCGAAAATCAGCGTCGATTCCGCGACCATGATGAACAAGGGACTCGAATTCATCGAGGCGCACCACCTTTTCCCGGTCGGTCTGGACCGGCTGCGAATCGTGATCCATCCGCAGAGCGTGGTGCATTCGATGGTCGAATATTGCGACGGATCGACGCTCGCGCAGCTTGGCCCGTCCGATATGCGGGTGCCGATCGCGTCCTGCCTGGCGTGGCCCAAGCGGATGGACACACCATGCGCGCCGCTGGATCTCACCGCCATTGGCGAACTCAGCTTTTTCGCGCCGGACGAACAGCTGTTTCCCGCAACCCGGCTGGCGCGCGAGGCGGCGCGGGCAGGGGGCGCGGCCCCGGCAGTGCTCAACGCCGCGAACGAAATCGCGGTTGCCGCGTTCCTGAACGGTAAGATAGGGTTCACAAAGATCGCGCTACTGGTGGAGCAAGCCCTGAACCGAGAAATTCCGCCCGCGCCTGCCACCCTCGACGATGTGCTGGACGTGGACCGGCAAGCCCGCCGTGAGGCAGCGCAAATACTGGAGTCCTGCTGAGTGTTCGAATCGCCCCCAATCTGGATGTACCTGATCGGCTTCCTGCTGCTGCTGGGGCCGCTGGTGACCGTCCATGAATTCGGCCATTATCTGGTCGGGCGGCTGTTCGGGGTGAAAGCGGACGCCTTTTCCGTGGGTTTCGGCAAGGAACTGGCCGGGTTTACCGACCGGCGGGGCACTCGCTGGAAATTGTCGGCCTTGCCGCTTGGCGGCTATGTGCAGTTCAAGGGCGACATGAACGCTGTCAGCATGCCGGACCCGGCCGCACAGGGCGCTGCAGCCGGCGAACCGTTCGACGGCAGTTTCCACAAGGCGGATCTGTGGAAACGCGCGCTGATCGTCTTCGCCGGACCGGCGACGAATATCCTGGTCGCGATCGCGATTTACGCCGCCTTCGCCATGGCGATCGGCAAACCGGTGATCGCGCCGGTGGTCGGCGGCTTTGCCGAGAATTCCGTGGCGCGCGATGCCGGCCTTGAGATCGGTGACCGGATCACGGCTCTCAACGGCGAGCCCGTATCCGATTTCTATGAAATTGTGGACGAGATCCTGCCTTATCCGGGCCGCGAACTGGTCATGACTGTTGAGCGGGACGGCGACACGGTGTCGATTCCGATCAACGCCCAGAGTGTGATCCGCAAGGACCGGTTCGGAAACGAGGGGCGCGTAGGCCAGATCGGCGTCATGCCCAATTCTGGCGAATTCGTCCAGTTGGGGCCGCTGGAATCCGTGACTTACGCGGCATCCGAGTGCTGGAAAATCACCACCATGATGGTGAACGGCCTGGGCCAGATAATCTCGGGTGACCGGTCGGTGAAGGAACTGGGCGGGCCGATAAAGATCGCCAAATATTCCGGCGAACAGCTGTCGCTGGGACTGTTGCCATTCATCGGTTTCGCGGCGCTGATCTCAATTAACTTGGCATTCATTAACTTCCTGCCAATCCCCGGTCTCGATGGCGGACATCTGGCGTTCTATGCGGCAGAGGCCGTCCGCCGGAAGCCGATAGGCCCGCGCGGCCAGGACATGGCATTCCGCGTGGGAATGGCTCTGGTGCTCGGATTGATGGTGTTTGTTACGGCGAATGACATCCTCTCGCTGCCGGTTTTCGGCAGCTAGGCGGGCCATTCGGGGGGAATCGAAGTATTTGCGCGGGGGATCGCGCGTCGCACTGCTTGATTGGGGGCGCGGCATCGGGCAGAGGGCGGCATCTTGTTTCCGCTGCCCTGGTCCGATGGGCCGATCTGGCGGTTGCACTGGTGATTTGTAATTTGGACGGGATACCCGCGTCAATGAATGGACGGACAATGGCAGGCGAACGACAATTGAAACCTGCCGCGCGCCTCGCGCTTGCCTTGCTGGGCGGGACGATGCTGGCAGGAATGCCGGCGGCCCTGGCGGCGCAGGACACACCCGCACCGACGGCGCAACCGGCAGCACCGCAACCGGTCACTCAACCGGCACCCCAGCGGGCGGACATCATCCAGACCATCACGGTCGAAGGGGCCGAACGGCTGGAGGCGCAGACGATCCTCAGCTATGTCCGTCTGCGGGTGGGCGAACCCTATACCCAGGCCGACGCCGACCAGGCGCTGAAAGACCTCGCCGCAACCGAGCTGTTTTCCAATTTCAGTGTCCGCAACGACGGCGGCAATGTGGTGATCAACGTCACCGAAAATCCGGTCATCAACCGCATCATCCTGGAAGGGAACAAGCGGATCAAGAATGACAAGATCCTTCCCGAGATCAAGCTTTCGGCGCGCCAGATCTTTACCCGTTCGAAAGTCCGCGCCGACGTTGCCCGCATCATCGAACTGTACAAGCGGCAGGGCCGGTTCGCCGCCACCGTCGAACCGAAAATGGTCGAGCTGAGCCAGAACCGCGTCGACATCGTGTTCGAAATTTCCGAAGGGCCCAAATCCAAGGTCCGCCAGATTAATATCATCGGTAACGAAAAATTTAAGGACGGCGATCTACGCAGTGAAATGGTCACCAAGCAGGCGCGGCTGACCAGTTTCCTGAGCTCCAACACCAGCTACGATCCCGATCGCCTGGCATTCGATCAACAGAAGCTGCGGCAATTCTACCTGACCGAAGGCTATGCCGA
>NZ_JAXMJI010000048.1:0-7492 GCF_034376665.1 Allopontixanthobacter sp.
CCACCAGCACGGCCAGATCCTTGCGCTTGGTCCATTGCGCTCGCGGCAGGCGCTCAGCCATGCAGCACCGCATGATGCGGAATGCGCCGCGAAAGATTGGCGATGATTGCCGCGGTAATGCCCCAGATGCGGCGGCCTTCCCAGGGGATTTCAAGATAGTCCCGCTGCTGGCCCTGCCAGAAGGTGCTCCGCGGAACATGGTTGGCAGGATCGAGGATGAACCGCAGCGGCGCTTCGAACCAGTCGGATACTTCCGCCGGGTTGGGGACCAGCGGCATATCGGCTGGCAAAGTCGCGAGCACCGGCGTCACGTCATACCCGCTGCCGGTGCCGAACCTGTCGGTAGCGCCGATCACCCGCACATCGCGGGACCGGATACCCAGTTCTTCGTGCGCTTCGCGCAAGGCGGCCTCAATAGCGTTTTCACCGGGATCGATTTTCCCGCCAGGGAACGCGACCTGTCCGGGGTGGGAGCGCATATCCTCGGGCCGGTGGATCAGCAGCACGCCTGGCTCTTCGCGCTCGGTCACGGCGATCAGCACCGCAGCGGGGCGGGGCGTGCCGCGGGGGCCCAGATGCGCGTCATCGCGCAGGTCGGGCAATTCCAGCCCGTGGCCCTGATCGAAGAGCGCGCTGAGGTGATCGAACAGGACGCTCATGCTGGCACCAGCGAAAACTTCGCCCCCTGGCTCCTCACGGTCCAATCGTCTCCGCCTGCCAGCGCGATGTCGATCAACTGCTGATAGGTGCTGCGGTTGAGCCGCGCTTCAAGCCCGCGGCGAACCATCAGATAGATGTCCGGAGTTTCGGGGTCGCCGCGTGCGATAATTGGATTGTCCGGCCCTGCGAGCACCAGTTCGTCGGTGTTGATGCGGAAGCCGAGACCGCCATCAACCTCCGACACATCGACGGCGACAAAGGCTGCGTCCTCCACCTCGATGCTCAATTTTTCGAACGGGGTGACGAGCCAGTGGCGACCTTGCGGATCGCGTGTCAGCAGCCCGGCGAACGCACGCACCATCGCCGGCCGCCGGATCTCGCCGCCATCGTGAAACCAGGTGCCATCCGCGGCGATCCGCATCAGGCTGTCGCCGGTCTTTTGCGGCGACCATTCTTCCACCGGGGGCAATTTGTGCTGCTTCACCTGCTCGGCAATCTGCGCGAGCGTGAGGCTGGCAAGTTCGGGCGGGGCTTCGTAAGGCATCGCCTGTCAGATGGCAGAGCCAGCGCGGCCATTCAATCCCGCCGCATGAATAAGCCCGCTAAGCGCCCCACGGCCCGAGCATACCGGTCCTTGGCAATACCGCCGGATTGTCGCACCGCAGCAGCAGCCGCTCGCGTTCGAACGGCCCGGGGCAATACCAATCGCCGGTATGTTCGGCGCTGAACCCGAAGAAACGTCCGTAATAATCCGCGTCCCCGATCAGCACCTGCGGCAGGGCATTTGCGCTGCCGAGCGCGCCGAGCGAGGCAAGCATCAGCGCCTTGCCGTACCCTTCCTGCTGGCGTTCGGGCAGCACAGCCACCGGCCCCACCATCAGCAGCGGATGCGCTCGGCCCTCTGGATCGGTCAGGGCAATCGGCCACAACTGGATCGTGCCAGCCAGATAGTCGTCGTCATCGAGCGCGGCGAAGCTGAGCGCGGGTAGCCAATCGGTGCCTTCGCGCATCCGGTAGGCGGTCCGGGCGTGCCGGTCCGGCCCAAAGGCGCGGTCGAGCACTTGTTCGATCATCGCAGGATCGACATTGGCGAGGGGAACGAGTGTCGGCATTTTTGCTCCGGAATGGAGCGCGCCGATAGGGCGCTGCCATCCCGGTGTCGACAGCAATTGATCTATCGGCGCATCATGCGAAGATTGTCAGTCGGTTCTGGACGGCGGCGTGAGCCGCAACAGACGTCCGCTCTCGGTGTCTTCCAGCACCCAGATCGCGCCGTCCGGCCCCTCGACTATCTGACGGATACGTTCGCCCATGGGATAGCGCGCGACTTCGGCTGCGGTCTCTCCCTCGATGGAAACGCGGATGACTGCCTGCGACTTTAGACCCGCGATCAGCGCATCGCCGCGCCATTCCGGGAACATTTCACCATCATAGAAGATGAAGTTTCCGGGCGCGATTACCGGTGTCCACTGGATCGCCGGAGCTGCGAATTCCGGGCGGGTGGAATGGTCGGGGATCGGATCATTGTCGTAATGGATTCCGCCCGAAACGATCGGCCATCCGTAATTCGCACCTTGCCTGACCAGGTTCAGCTCGTCGCCGCCCTTGGGACCATGTTCGAGATCCCACAGGCGGCCCTGACCGTCGAACTGCATCCCGAGGATATTTCTGTGGCCATAGGACCATATCTCGCGGCTGATCCCGCCCTGTTCGGCGAACGGATTGCCCGGTGCGGGATCCCCGTCCAGTGTCAGGCGAACGATCGACCCGAGATTGTTGGAGAGGTCCTGCGCCGGCTGCATCTTCTGCCGGTCGCCGCTCGCCACATACATATACTGGCCATCGGGCGAAAAGATGATCCGGTGCGAATAATGGCCGCGCCCGGTGACTTTCGGGCTCTGCCGCCAGATTACCCGAAGGTCCTTGATGGCGCAGGATGTTCCCGCGCTGCAATCCAGCGTTCCTCTGCCGACAACGGCGCCGCGCGTGTCGCCTTCACCTGCTTCGGCCCAGCTCAGATAAATCGCTTTGCTGGCGGCGTAATCGGGTCCGAAGGCGATATCACCGAGGCCGCCCTGACCCCCATAATCCACCGCCGGAGCGCCTGTGACATTGCCGGTGGTGCCGGTTGCGGGATTGTAGAACTTGATCGTCCCTGCCTTCTCGGTCACGAACAGTACATCTGTTCCGGGTTCGAAAGCCGCAGCCCAGGGCTCTGCAAAGGTACCGTGTTCGGTGACCGAGAAGGCACCCGAATTTTCGGAGATGCTTTCCACCGGTGTCTGCGCACCGCAACTTGCGAGAGGCAGGCTTGCCATGGTTAGAGCGAGGGCGATGAATTTTATCTCCGACATGTCCATTCTCTCCGGAACACCCGAGGGCGGTTTTTGCACCGGGGAGATTATCCTCGGCGTCGATGAAGCAGGCCGCGGCCCGCTGGCAGGACCGGTTGTGGCGTCTGCTGTAGCGTTGTGCAAGCCGCGGCCCGCGGGACTCGACGATTCCAAAAAGCTGACCGCTCGCCGCCGGGGCGAGCTTGATCTGGTGATCCGGCGGCGCTGTGCCTGGGCTGTCGGAGTCGTCGATGTCGAAGCAATCGACCGGCTCAACATCCTGGGTGCAACCATGCTGGCGATGACGCTGGCCGTGCAGCGATTATGCGACATGCTGGACCGCGAACCGGGACGGATACTGATCGACGGCAACATGACCCCGGCAGGGCGCGCCGAGGGATGGCGGTGGCATGGTACAGCAATAATCGGCGGCGACGCGACGGAGCCGTGCATATCGGCGGCATCCATCGTGGCCAAGGAATGGCGCGACCGGATCATGCTGAAGGCATCGCAGGACCATCCGCACTATTGCTGGGACCGGAACAAGGGCTACGGAACGCCCGATCATCTCGCGGCCCTGCAGGAACACGGGCCATGCCCGCTTCACCGGCGCAGTTTCGCCCCGGTTTCGCAGTTGATGCTGCTTTGATTACTTGAGAATTTCGCGGGCCTCGGTGTGCTGGTCTGGTTCTTCTTCTCGCCCCCTGATCAATTCTGCAATTGAATTTCCGGCCGAGTCCTTACGGCCACACCCCCATGATGACGATGCACAGAAGCCTTGCAGACTCAACATATTGTGGCGGGCTCTTTTTGTTCTCTCTCAAGTGTCCGGATGGCGAAGTGGGTCCCGAATTATTCCGGCTTGACGTGGAGTCTGCTTGGATTCACCCTGTGGATAACTCAACAGGGGAATGAAGATGGCGGTCATGGAGACCACGAAGATGCGTGGCCGGACGGCCGCTGGTGTGGCGAACAAATCGGCGGCTCCGGGCGCAAATTTCGATGCCAGGCGTCTGCCCCTGGGCCAAATCCTGGCGGGTGACTGTGTCGCCGCAATGCGCAGCCTGCCGGATAACAGTGTGGACTGCGTGTTCGCCGATCCGCCGTACAATCTGCAGCTTGGCGGCGATCTCAACCGGCCCGATGGCAGCCAGGTGGACGCGGTTACCGATCACTGGGACCAGTTCGACAGTTTCGCCGCATACGATGCGTTCACCCGCGACTGGCTGACAGAGGCGCGCCGGGTGCTGAAGCCCGACGGCGCGCTGTGGGTCATCGGCAGTTACCACAATATCTTCCGTGTCGGCTCAATCCTCCAGGACCTCGGCTTCTGGATCCTGAACGACGTCGTCTGGCGCAAGACCAACCCGATGCCCAATTTCAAGGGCACCCGGTTCACCAACGCGCATGAGACGCTGATCTGGGCCTCGCAGGGCGAGAAGGCCCGCTATCATTTCAATTACCGCGCAATGAAGACGCTGAACGACGAACTGCAGATGCGGTCCGATTGGTCGATGCCCCTTTGCGGCGGTCCCGAACGGCTGAAGCATGGTGGGCACAAGGCGCATCCGACCCAGAAGCCCGAGGCGCTGCTCTACCGCGTGCTGCTGGCGACGACGGAGAAGGGGGATGTCGTGCTTGATCCGTTCTTCGGCACCGGCACCACCGGTGCGGTTGCCAAGCGACTTGGTCGCCAGTGGATCGGCTGCGAGCGGGAGGACTTCTACCGCGATATCGCGATTCAGCGGATCGAGAAGGAATTGCCGCTGGACGAGAGCGCCTTGGTCACGATGCAGAGCGCCAAAGGAGCTCCGAAAGTGGCCTTTGGCGTGCTGGTCGAAAGCGGTCTTATCGCGCCCGGAACGCAGATTTTCGACAAGCAGCGCCGCTGGATTGCCACGGTTCGCGCGGATGGATCGCTGGTGCACGAAAAACAGGCCGGTTCCATCCACGGGCTCGGCAAGGACCTGCAGGGCGCGCCGAGCTGCAACGGTTGGACATTCTGGCACATCGAACACCAGGGCGATGTTAAACCGATCGATGCCATCCGGCAGCTCTACCTGCTCGGCGCGGAAGACTGACGCGCGCTCGGGCAATCGAAATGGACCAAATCTACCTTCGCCCCATCGGCTTCGCGGCCAGCCCCCAGAGCGAGCATGGCGGCACTGTCCGGCTGGCTGGCGGCATGGTCTACGGGCACCGCTTCGCGATCATTCGGCGGAGCGGCGCAGAGATACTCTCGCGCACCGTGGTTTCGGCGGACGGCATGGCGGAGTCTCTGGGGCGCCTGCCGGATAATCTGGCGGCGGAGGCGGAGGCGCAATGGGGTGCGCTGAGGTTTGCCCATCCCTCGCTTCAGCTCGGCGAACGGACCATCCGGCTGGATCAGCCGCAGATCATGGGCGTGCTGAACGTGACGCCGGACAGTTTTTCCGATGGCGGAGAGTTTCTTGACGATCCTGAAGCGGGCCGGGCGCACGCCGCCGCAATGGTGGAGGCAGGCGCGGCCTTGGTGGACATCGGGGGTGAAAGCACTCGCCCGCGCGCCGCGGCAACATGGGAGGGGGACGAACTCAAGCGGGTGATCCCGGCGGTCGAATATTGCGCCGCAATGGGTGCCGCGATCAGCGTCGACACCCGCCGCCCGGCGGTGATGGAGGCGGCGCTTGATGCAGGCGCGCACGTGATTAACGACGTGTCCGCCCTGCGCCACGATCCGCGCAGCCTCGAACTTGTCGCCGCGCGCGGATGCACGGTGATCCTGATGCACGCGCCGGGTGCCGGCGGCGACCTTCATGCTGGCGGCGAATATGACAATGTGGTGCTGGACGTCTTCGACTGGCTCAAGTCCGCCCGCGACCGCGCAATGGCGGCGGGGGTAGCGCGCGAGCGGATCATTCTCGATCCGGGCATCGGCTTCGGCAAGAGTCTGTCGAATAATCTGGCGTTGATCAACGCTTTGCCACTATTTCATGCGCTGGGCCAACCCCTGGTACTGGGGGCGAGCCGCAAGCGGATGATCGGGGCATTGTCGAACGAAGCGCCGGCGGCGGAGCGGCTCGGTGGCAGCGTCGCACTTGCTGTTGCAGGGATGGACGCCGGCATCCAGCTGCTGCGCGTGCACGACGTCGCGGCGAGCGTCCAGGCGCGGAATGTGTGGCGCGGCCTGCGGGACGCGGCGCTGACCGATTTCTCGGACGTTCCCGAAGACTGACCGGGTCAGCCGGCTTGGCTGTCGGGGTCATGCACCCGGGCCAGCACAGACTGCATCGCCCGCGACATCCACTCTTCATCAACCCCGTCGAACGTGACCGAGACCGGGTCGGCTGCAGCGACCTTGTATTTGCTGCGTTCGATCTGCTCGACATCCAGCAGCGCCCGGCCGTTGGACAGCCACATGCTGATTGCTACGATGCGGTTGCTGTGCACCTTCAGGACAAATCGTTTCAAGTCAGCGGTCGCACCTTCTTCCGCAAGTTCGAAATCCGGCCGGTTGTCGAAGGTCGCACGCGCCAGCTGGGTGAGTTTTGCCAGCAAAGGCCCCTCGACCCTGTCCCAGCGGATCCGCTGGTACAGGAAATTGTCCACCGTCTCGGACAAGCGGTCGCATTCGAGTTCAAGTGGGTCCAGTTGCACGGGTTTTTGTTCCATATGTTTGCCGGCCGCTCAGGGGCGTTTGCTCCTGCCGGCCGGTGCGAAGTCATAGCAGGAAGGTGGTTAAGATATTGCCACTTTGCGGCCTGGCGCGGGGGACGGCGGGCCGCCCGATCAGAATGAATAACCGCCGTCGGTGACATGGACGATGCCGGTAATATTCGCCGCCATATCGGACAGCAGGAAGCCGATCTCGCCAGCGATTTCATCCGAAGTGGCGAAGGTGCCGCGCGGGGTCGTGGCGGCCATGCCTTTGAGCGCAGCTTCACGGCCCTGGTCTGCGACGGCCTTCTGGAAATCGGGCGATCCTTCCCAGATCGCGGTGTCGACACCGCCGGGCGCGATGGCGTTTACCCGGATGCCGTGCACCGCATTTTCCGCCGCCGCGATACGCGCCATATGCGCGACGCCCGCCTTGGCCACGCCGTAGGGTCCGATGCCGGGCACCGGCTTCACCCCGGTTATCGAGGCCGTCACTACAGCGCTGCCTTTCCCATTGCGCTTCATGGCGCGCAGGCCGGCGGCCAGGGTCAGGAACGCTCCGTCGAGATTGACCGCCATCACCCGGCGCCACTCCTCGAAGCTCAGGTCGGCAATTTCCCCGCTTCCGCCGATCCCGGCGTTGACCACCACATGGTCCAGCGCACCCAGATCGCGCTCCAGTTCGGCCCATTTCGCGGGATCGGAGACGTCGAATGCGAGGCGCTCCGCCGCACTCTCCACCTGCAAGGCGTCGAGCGCGTGCCGGTCCCGGTCGATTAGGACCAATCGCTGTGCGCCCTGCGCGGCGAGCCAGCGCGCGCAGGCTGCCCCGATACCCGACGCAGCGCCAGTGATCAGTACGC
>NZ_JAXMJI010000049.1:0-3006 GCF_034376665.1 Allopontixanthobacter sp.
TGCTTGATCCCAAACGGGGGCTGACCGCGATTGTCGCGGGCAGTGATATGCTCGCGCTTGGCTGCTATGACGCCATGAATGAACTTGATATCCGTTGCCCGAATGACGTTTCGGTCATCGGATTCAATGATATTCTGTTCTGCAGCAAGTTTTCGCCGCCAATGACGTCGGTCCACGTCGACAAGTTTTTAATGGGCATGGAAGCAGCGCGGTTGATCTTGCGTGTAGTCAAGGGGGATATGGTTAGCGGTGTGTCATTGGTAATGCGGCCAAGATTGGTCGTTCGCCAATCGACCAGTACCCCCGGAATTCGTGTTCCTGCATAGCAAGAGCATAGCTTGGCGTGTCCGTCGTCAAAACATTTGGCGTGATGGCTGCGTAGATTAGCCGAGCATCGGCCTCGACTGGTTAGCTCACATTAGGCGGCTAGCTTGCGGTGTTGCAAGCGCCAGACCTCCTACTTAAAAAATGCGGGAACCAGTTCAGACAATCCCGACCAGCTGCTCTGCCACCTGCAAATTTGACCATTTGCTGGAAGAATTTTCCGCCGTAGATTTTCCTGGCCAGGCAAGGAGGTTTGGCGTGAAAGCATCGGCTTCCTACGACTTCTGGACAGGCTTGTTCGATGTTGCACAGGCCGATGGCGGAGACGGTGGGATTCGAACCCACGATAGAGTTACCCCTATACACACTTTCCAGGCGTGCGCCTTCGACCACTCGGCCACGTCTCCGCATGCGTGCTCCGCAGGAGCGTCCGCAAGACGCGCGCCCTAGCTTTTGCGGGGTGGCTTGGCAAGCGCAGGGCGCACCATTGTTTGCGCCCGTCCCCGTTCCTAGATTGGCGGCATGGGCTGGCGAGATATTACCGGCGCGAGTGCCGCGGAGATCGAGGCGATGGCGCGCAGGACGCTGGACGGCTTGCCGCGCCACTTTGCGGAGCACTTAAGCGACATCCTGCTGCAGATCGAGGATTTCGCCGACCACGAGACACTGGCCGCAGTCGATCTCGCCCATCCGACCGAGCTTTCGGGGATTTACGAGGGCATTCCGCTGCATCTGAAAAGCATCGAGCAATCGGGCACCATGCCCGACCGCATCCGCCTGTTCCGCGGCCCGATCCTGATGGAATGGCGCGAACGCGGCGATATCACGCTGGAGAAGCTGGTCGCCCATGTGACCATCCACGAGGTCGGCCATCATTTCGGCCTGTCGGATGACGATATGCACGCTCTGGAAGATGCCGCGGAATAAGGTTTGACGCCGGGGCTAGCGGTGGCAGGATGGCGGCATGACCCGGACCCTCATTGGCGCCCTCGCCGCGCTGTCGCTCTTCGCCCCCGCTCTTGCCCAGGAGGAACCGAAAGGCGCCCCCTCCCCGAACGAAATTGTCGCGGCGGCTGCCGCAAGCGACTGGACGCGGATCGCGGCGGAAGACCTGCTGGTCATGACGCTCGCGTCCGATGCCGATGGCAATTCGCGGCAGGTGGTAATCCAGCTGATGCCGCCGCCGTTTTCGCAAGGGTGGATCGAGAACATCCGCATCTTCGCCCGCGCAGGCTGGTACGACAACATCAGCGTCAACCGGGTGCAGGACAATTACGTCGTCCAATGGGGCGATCCCAATTACGACAATCCGGAAGCGACGGGGGCGGTAAAGCCGCTGCCGGAGGGGCTGAAAGTGATGGGGGAGGATGAGTATGTTTTACCAACCAAGGGCTCTGGAATTTCAGCCGACCTTGCGATGGACCTACTTGCGGCTACCATCAAGTCAGGAGCGACATGCGCGGAGAGCACTGAAAGTCCCACGCAAACCTGTACATCAAACTTCGAGGCGAACAATGACAAGTTGGATAGCTTCATGTTTGGCTGGCCTGTCGCTGGAAACATTGCGTCGGTCTGGCCCACTCACTGCTACGGCATGGTCGGTGTCGGGCGAAACCTCTCCCCCGATACCGGTTCGGGCGCGGAGCTTTACACGGTGATCGGCCATGCACCGCGGCATCTGGACCGCAACATCGCGCTGGTGGGCCGGGTGATCGAGGGGATGGAGCATCTCTCCAGTCTGCCGCGCGGCAAGGGTGAATTGGGCTTCTACGCGGCGAACGAAATCGATAAACGCACCCCGATCCTGTCAGTCCGCGTCGCCGCCGACCTGCCGGCCTCCGAGCAGCCGGATTTCGAGTATCTCTCGACGACAAGCGAGACCTTCGCCAAATATGCCGATGCTCGCGCCAATCGCCGCGATCCGTTCTTCATCGTGCCTGCGGGCGGCGCGGATATCTGCAACATTCCGGTTCCGGTGCGGCGCGCGGTGAAGTGAAGTGGGGTTCGCGCAGAGGCCGCAGAGGAAAGGAGATCGCAGAGGTGACGAGCTTCCCGCGCAGCGGCTTTATTGTCGGACAAAGCCACAAGGATGTTGGCGCTTCGGGCCCGCCAATACCGAATTCTTCGTGGCATTGAATGAACCAATCTGCGGCGTCGCCGCATTTTCTTCTCCGCGTCCTCCTTTCCTCTGCGGCCTCTGCGCGAAACTGACATGAGCGCACCCCTCACCCTCACCGCGCCGCTCACCCGCTGGCAGGGTGATCGCGGCATCTATCACCTACTCGTCCTTACCGGCGAGGCGGCGGAGCAGATCGCGATGCATGCGCGGCTTCACCGGCTCGAATTCGGCCAGCGACGGGGGTTCGGTTCGGTCAAGGTCGCGGTGCGGATTGGCGGCACGCGCTGGCACAGCTCCGTCTTCCCGCAGCAGAAGCAGTCGGAATGGATTCTGCTGGTGAGCAAGAAGGTGATGCGCGGCGAAGATCTGTCCGGGGGCGATCTGGTCGCAGTCGAACTGGAACTGCTCTAGAGCGTTTTCCTACCATTCTGGTTCATAGCCGCATGAGCTGAAGTAGTTGGCACATTCGTCTGGCTGGAAGATGTCGACGAGCCTGCCGATCAGGTCCCACAGTCCGCTGACGGTCCGCTCGCTCGCCTTGCGAAGCATGGCCTTGAGTCGTG
>NZ_JAXMJI010000050.1:0-6207 GCF_034376665.1 Allopontixanthobacter sp.
CGGATATATTTGCATCTCCGCCCGATCACAGCGCAATTTACCTGAGGGGCCGCCTGATTGGCGTGCCGGATCATTGGCCCAGCAATCTGTCGGGCAGTTCTGACAATGCATCCCGAAAAGGCTCGGTGCGCCCCAGACCGCGAGACAGGACAAGGCTGCCCTGGATCTGAGCAACTGCCCGCTCCGCGCGGAGCCGGGCTTCGGCAGGGGCAATGCCATCCTCCGTGACCACTGCGGCGATGGCATCAATGAAAGCTTCGAACATCGCAGAGACTCGATCCTGAAATGGCCCGTCGCTGCCGAGCGGCGCGGACAGCAGGTTGAGCAGGCAGGCTTGTTCGCCGCCGCGGTAAAAGCGGTCAAGCTGGCTGGCCATGTGCTCGATACGCGCGCGGGGGCTGCCGTCGGCCGTTAGCGGTTCCAGCACGTGCGTGGCCAGCCAGCGTCCGGCGTCGTCGAGAACCTCGCACGCCATCTGCTCCTTTCCGCCGGGGAAGCGGTGATACAGACTCGGCTTCTTCAGCCCGGTCGTTTCGGACAGGCGGGCCAGGGTGGCTCCTTCGTAGCCGACCCGTCGAAACATATCGCTGAGCTTTGCCATCAGGGCGTCGCCTTCGATGATTGCCTTGCGGCCCATGGCTTCAATCTCCTTTTCCGAACAAGCGGTATAATATGTTGACAGCAACAGGTCGAGAGTATAATCGTTCTATACCGTTCGTTCGGTAATATTCAATTCCAAACCCTGGAGCCTTCCATGAGCAAGACCGCTATCATCATCTATTCCGATCCCAAATCCGGCACCGAGGAGGCGCTTGGGCGCCTGTTCAACGCGCTGTTCCTCGCCTTTGAGCTGAAGGAGAAGGGACAGGAAACTGCCATCGTGTTCCAGGGCGCGGGCACGCGCTGGCCTGCCGAATTGGTCAAGCCCGAGCATCCCGCGCACACGCTCTATGAAGCAGTCAAGAGCGAAATCGCCGGTGTCTGCGGCGGGTGTGCCGACGTATTCGGTGCGACCGAAGACGCGCGCAAGACCGGGCTGAAGCTCGACTATGAGAAGGCAATTCCGGGAACGCCGGGGATTCTCGATATCTCGACCTATCTCGACCACGGCTACAGCCTGGTCACATTCTGAATCTCCATCGCCGGTGCCCAGGCCATTCCGGCAGGGCACCGGCGCCAGCACATGGAAACATGGCCATGCCTGACAGCCAGGACAGCGACGAGATTGTCTTCACCCGGACCATCCGCGATTTGCAGGTCCGCAACGGTTCACGCGATTCCTATGCCAAGATGGAGGCGCGGGGCGGCTGGTCCGACGTGATTTCTCCGCAACTGGCGCAATTCATCGCGCAGCAGAACAGCTTCTACCTCGCCACCGCCAATGCTTCCGGACAACCCTATATCCAGCATCGCGGCGGACCACGGGGATTTCTGAAGGTGCTTGACGCGCACACGCTGGGCATGGCCGATTTCCGCGGCAACCGGCAGTTCATTTCGCAGGGCAACCTGCTCGATAACGCAAAGGCGTTCATCTTCCTGATGGATTATGCCAACCGGCGCCGGATCAAGATCTGGGGCGAGGCACGCATGGTCGAAGGCGATGCAGAGCTGATCGCGCAGTTGATGCCGGAAGACTATGCCGCAGCG
Organism: Allopontixanthobacter sp.; assembly: GCF_034376665.1. Lineage (NCBI taxonomy): Bacteria > Pseudomonadati > Pseudomonadota > Alphaproteobacteria > Sphingomonadales > Erythrobacteraceae > Allopontixanthobacter > Allopontixanthobacter sp. Next base: position 1,648 of record NZ_JAXMJI010000050.1, read on the forward strand.
CCTGAACGCGCGCTGCTGTTCACGGTCACCGCGTGGGATCCCAATTGCCCCCAGCATATTCCGCGCAAGTACGATCAGGACCAGGTCGACGCGATGCTGGCGGAAAAGGACGCGGAAATCGCGCGCCTCGTTCAGGAAATCGCGCGCGTGACTGGTTCGTCAGGTCAGGCAGAGCGCGGGGTCGGGCAAATGGACCGTTCGACTTAATGATGCTGTCCCGTAATGGCCGCCGGTTTCGGCCTCGCGCACCCGTTAACCACCATGCGGGCCAGTTGCGCGGCCGTTTGCTCGATCGGTGCCCGGCTGCATTCGACCCGGGCCATCACCAGGCTGCCCTGCAGCGCATTGGTGCAGACCAGCGCCAGCGCTTCCGCTGCCTGGGCATCGTACCCGTCCTCTATCAGGCGGGCCCGCAGGATGCGCAGACGTGCGGCGAAAGCGTGGCGGCCGGCTTCGGTAACGGCGCGATCGTCCGGTGCCAATTCCAGGAGGACCGTGGTCATTGGGCATCCGTCGCGAAAGCCTGACTTATCCATCCAGTCGCCCAGGAGCCTCCCGTGTTCGACCAGCAGTTCGGCGGTTGAATGGGTGCGTACGGCGATTTCCTCCATCGTCTCCACAACCCGCCGCCCGGCCTCTTCAACCGCCGCAACTGCGATCGACGGTTTGCCCGCGGGGAAGTAGTGATACATCGACCCCTTGGGCGATCCGCTGGCTTCAACCAGATCGCTCAGCCCCGTCGCTGCATAGCCGCGCTGGCGAAAGAGCCGCACGGCCGCATCGATAATCGGTTGTCTGTGCTTTGCCTTGGCCGCCATGCCGCACCTCCATTTTTATTCCCAGGGTATGCCTGACCCGCATTCGGTGTGGCGTCAACCTTGGCCACCGCAAAACTATATTGACCGGTCTAATTAATTTGGCGATGATGTACGGCGATTGAAGGGGCTTGCACGATGGCAGCGGGTATCAGCTATTCTCACAAAGACGGACTTTCCACGATCACGATCGATGACGGCAAGGTGAATGTCATGACGACAAACTTGCTCGATGAACTGTGCTGCTCAATCGCGCAGGCCCGGGAAGATAAGGCGATGATCCTGCTCCGCTCCGGGCGGGAGAAGGTGTTCTCCGCAGGATTTGACGTAAAACCGCTGGCCTCCCGCGATGCAGAAGCCAGCCGTGCTCTTCTGCAAGCCGGAGTCGATGCCATCCTGGCTCTGCTGGAGCATCCATATCCGGTAATTGGCCTGTGTTCTGGCCATGCATATCCCATGGGCGCCTTCCTGCTGCTGGCCGCCGACGTCCGGATTGGTGTCGCCGGAGACTATCAGGTCGGAATGAACGAAGTCGCGATCGGTATCGCCGTGCCCGATTTCGCTCTGGAACTGGCCGGATATCGGCTGGCTCCGACCTGGTTCCACCGTGCTGTGGCACTCGGACAGATGCTTGACCCGCAAGAGGCGGTCGAGGCCGGCTTCCTCGATCTCCTGGTCGCGCTGGAACAGGCGGAGGCGGCGGCCGGGCAGGTCAGCAAACAGCTCGCTCGCCTCGACATGGCGGCACACGCATCCACCAAGCAGCGGATGCGGGCCGGTGTTGTCGAGGCAATCCGAAAGGCTGCCCGCGAACGGCTCCTGCCGACCGGGTGACCCCGTCCGGGGCGTTGCCCTCGGAGGCGTAGTCTACCCGTGACAATTGATATCGAGGTCCGGAGTCGGGCTCGCCTGGCAGTGCATGAGCGGGACCATCACAGGCCGAGGTCGCTAAGGCCCGAATGGTCGGTCGGGCGGGGACCAAGCGGCCAGTGAAACAGGCGGTCACCAGCTGTGATAGGCAGATCATTGATGCTGGCATGGCGAAAGCGCATCAGGCCTTGGTCGTCGAATTCCCAGTTTTCATTACCATAGGAACGGAACCATTGTCCGCTGTCGTCATGCCATTCGTAGGCGAAGCGCACGGCTATGCGGTTGCCGCCGAACGCCCACAATTCCTTGATCAGGCGGTAATCCAGTTCGCGGGCCCATTTGCGGGTGAGGAACTGTTCGATTTCCTCGCGGCCTTCGACGAATTCCGCCCGGTTGCGCCAGCAGCTATCCGGCGAATAGGCAAGCGCGACCTTGGCGGGGGTGCGCCCGTTCCACGCATCTTCAGCAGCACGGACCTTGGCGGTGGCGCTCGCAAGGGAAAAGGAAAATCGCGTTTGATCGGACATCGTGCTGGCCTCCGTGTGCTGCGCAGCGGTGTCGCTGCCTTTTGCTTTAAATTTAACGATCGGTACATTTTTTTGTACCGATCGTTAAAGAAGTCAAGCCTGGTTGAGCACATTGCCCGCAAAAGTGGGGCCGCATGGCTCGCGGGAGGGATGCGAACGCGATGCGGCCCCAACCGGCAGCGGGGGTATTTGCGCCGGTTATTCAGACTCTTGCAGACTGGCCGAGTGTCAGCCTTCGGGGGTCCACGCCCGCCCTGCGAATGCCGGGTCGAGTTCGGTATGGAAGATATGATTGGTGTAATTCGAGATCACCTTCGCGCTCAGCGCGAGAATGATCCCGAGGATGTGTGTTTCGGTGAATCCTGCATCAAGGAAGGCCCGGGCTTCTGCAGGCGAAGGATTCCCGCGGCTCTCGGTCATGATGTGAGCGAAGGCGCGCAGCGCTTCGAGCTTCGCATCGCCGACTGGGCGTCCGTCGCGGATGGCGTCGGTCACCTCGGCAGGAACCTTGGTCATCATGTCTCCGACGAAGCTGTGTGCCGCCATGCAGTAATGGCAGCCATTGGCCCGGCTGATGGCGAGAAACACCACTTCCTGTTCCACCGGGGTAAAGCCGGCCTCGGCCCTGAACTTGCCGTAGGCGTGGCTATAGGTATCCAGCAGAGCAGGCAGATTGGCCATGGCGCCGTACATATTGGGAACCATGCCCATCTTGGCCTGCGTGTCCTTGAGCGGGCCAGCGACCGCAGGATCGGCATCGTCGGCGGTGCGCAGGGGGAGGGTCGTCTTGAATAGCTGGGACATGGTTATTTTCCTTTCGTGGGGGGTAAGTCGTAATTCATGGAACAATCGTTCCAAATGGTGCAAAAATGGGTTCAGGTCAGCCGGCTCAAAAAGCCGTCGCGGATGGCGTGGAGATAGGCTTCTTCGGGTCGGCTGCGGATCATCACCACCAGGCCTAGTACCGTGACAAGCCCTTGACGGGCCAAATAGGTGGCATCGAGCTGCTCGGGAAAGTCGCCCGATTGCTGCCCCTTGCGGATCATCGCGAGGAAGAACGCTTCGATGTCGTCTTGTGCGCTGTTGACCATTGCTGCGATCTCGGGATCGTGCGGTGCCAGTTCCAGCGCGGAATTGATCAGGAAACAGCCCCAGTTGCCATCCGGCTGAGTGACCTGGCGAATGAACTTGTCGAACACGGCAGCGACCGCGCGAGGCGGGGTTTCGCGGGCTCCGAGTTCGTCCAGCAGGCGGCGCCGGACCTCGGAATCGTATCTGCGCAGTGCAGCCAGGAACAGGTCCCGCTTATCGCCATAAGTGGCGTAAAGGCTGGCCCGGTTGACCCCGGTTACATCGACCAGATCCTGCATCGAAGTCGCCTCGAACCCGCGCGCCCAGAACGCTTCCATCGCGCGGTTAAGCGTCTGGTCGATATCAAAGCGTTTTTCCCACGGCATGGCGGTTATCTAGTTAGATTGGAACGAACGGTCAATACTCGCCCACGCGGAACCATACGGCCTCGTCGGAAGTTTGTTTCTCCAGATGGGACGTGCACCTTGCGTGCCATACCGAGAGGAACCGCTATGAAGATCATCAAACTCCCCATGTTGGCGACCTTGGCCGGCTGTGCCGCGCTGGCGGGCTGTGCCACGCTGGAAGAAACCTTCGCCGAGGAAACGGCCGATACCTATTACGCCACGCTGACAGGCGCACAGGAAGTCGGCGGCGGCGATCCGGACGGCGCCGGCAAGGCTGAAATTTCGATCTCCGACGATTTCGGGCAGGTCTGCTGGGACCTTAATGAGATCCGCGGCATCGGCCCGATTACGGCAGCCCACATCCATGTCGGCGCTGTGGGTACCAATGGCCCGCCGGTGTTCACCCTGCGGCCCGCCAACGAAGGCGGCTACAAGGGCTGCACGGATGGCTCTGAATGGACGCAGGACCGGATCGAGGACAATCCCCAGGCGTTCTACGTCAATGTCCACACCGCCGAATATCCGAACGGCGCCATTCGTGGTCAGTTGCGCCGCTAAGGGCTGAGCCTGACTGCCCGAAGCCTGGTCTGCCGCAGCAGGCCGGGCTTCGTGCTCTTTGCGCCAGATCAATTCCGGCTCCTCGATTATGCTGTACCTCTACCGGCAGGATAGGGGAGTACACTGCTATGAAATCCATCGTTTTCCATGCCTTCTCGGATGCGGGCCACTCGGGCAGGCTCGACATTGCGCTCGATCTTGCGCGCTGTTTCGATGCCAGCCTGACTATCGTCAGCGTAATTCCTTACGAGGTGATGATCGGCGACGGATCGACCGACACTGCCTTCGCCGCAATGATTCCCATCTGGCGGG
>NZ_JAXMJI010000051.1:0-27350 GCF_034376665.1 Allopontixanthobacter sp.
TGCGGACAGGATGGTTCCTGGATCGGCGAACCACCCGAGCCGATTCCCCGGGTTGCCGTGGCCGCGCTGGAAGAATTCGCGGCGCAGGAGGATCTTGCATTCGAACCCAAGACCCACGGCGCGGCGCTGCATTTCCGGTCGCGTCCCGAACTGGCGGATCGCGCTGTTGCTTTTGCGCAGAACCAGGCGAAACTGCACGAGCTTGAAGTGAAGCAGGGCAAGGCGGTTGTGGAACTGGTGCGCGCCGGGGTGGGCAAGGACGGGGCTGTCCGGGTGTTCATGGCCGATCCGGTCTTCGCCGGTGCGATGCCGGTGTTCATCGGTGATGACGTGACCGACGAAGACGGCTTCGCCGCCGCAACCGAGCTTGGCGGCTTCGGTATTGCGGTAGGCGAGAGACCTTCCCGCAACGCAAGATATCGTCTGAAAGACGTGAAGGAAGTATTTGAATGGCTGAAGCCTTGAGCGCCGCTGAGGTGAACCGGAAAGATGCGCTGCATCGTTCGAACCTGGAACTTTGGCCAATCGGCAATTGCCAGGTTAGCGGCCTGATCGACCGCTATGGCGCTCTGGTCTGGGGCTGTGTGCCGCGGGTGGACGGCGATCCGGTGTTCTGCGCGCTGCTCAATGGCGACAGCCGCGAGGCCGGTGTATGGCGTTTCGAGCTCGAAGGGCAAGTGTCAGCAAGTCAGGCATACGAACACAACACGGCAACCCTGGTGACCCGGCTCGAGGCTTCGGACGGGTCCGTGGCGGAGATCAGGGATTTCTGCCCGCGTTTCGAACGTTCCGGCAGGATGTACCGCCCCGTGGCGTTTATCCGGATCGTCCGTCCGGTCGCAGGAACGCCGCGTATTCGTATCGTCCTGCGCCCGATGACCGATTACGGCGCCAGGATTGCCGAGACGACGAGCGGTACCAATCACATCCGCTTTCTGATCGGCCCCCAATCGATGCGGCTCAGCACCGACGCCCCCATCGGATATATTCACGAGGCCCGGTTCTTCCGGCTCGAAGCCGATCTGCATTTCTTCCTCGGCCCCGACGAACCCTTTTTCGGCAATCTCCGTTCCGAATTGCGGCGGATGGACGAATTGACCACGAAATACTGGAAGCTGTGGGTGCGGGGATTGCATATTCCGCTGGAATGGCAGGACGAGGTCATTCGCTGCGCCATCGCATTGAAACTCTGCCAGCACGAAGAAACCGGTGCCATCGTCGCGGCGCTGACGACTTCCATCCCCGAGGCCGCAAACAGCGAACGCAATTGGGATTACCGTTACTGCTGGATCCGCGATTCCTATTATACGGTGCAGGCGCTCAACCGGCTCGGCGCGCTGGACGTGCTGGAGAAATATCTCGCCTATCTGCGCAACATTGTCGACGGCGCCCGGGGCGGGCAGATCCAGCCGCTGTATTCGGTAATGGGCGAGGGCGAACTGGACGAGACCACCGCCGCTCATCTGGCGGGGTACCGCGGGATGGGACCGGTACGCCGGGGCAACGCCGCTTACAAACAGGTCCAGTATGACTGCTACGGCCAGATCGTACTGCCGACCGCGCAGGCGTTTTTCGACCGGCGACTTTTGCGGATGGCGGACAGTCACGACTTCGCTGCGCTGGAGGAAGTCGGCGAGAGCGCATGGGCGATGCATGACCAGCCCGATGCGGGGCTATGGGAATTTCGGACCCGCAAGGAAGTGCACACCTATTCGGCTGTCATGTCCTGGGCCGCTTGCGACCGGCTGGCGAATGTGGCGGACGCGATCGGCAAGCCGGACCGGAAGCAGTTCTGGACCGACCGCGCGCAAGCCATTCGGGCCAAGATCGAGCAGGAAGCGTGGTACGCAGACGGGCAGGGGGGCGGCCATTACGGCGCATCGTTCCAGAGCGATTACCTCGACGCCAGCTTGCTCCAGATGGTCGAACTGCGCTTCCTTGCGCCGGACAATCCCCGGTTCCAGTCGACCTTTGCCGCAATCGAGAAAACGCTGCGGCGCGGCGAACATATGCTGCGCTACGCGGCGGAAGACGATTTCGGCGCACCCGAGACAGCGTTCAACGTCTGCACGTTCTGGTTGATCGAGGCGCTGCACCTGGTCGGCCGCGATGACGAGGCCCGCGTCCTGTTCGGCGCGATGCTGAGCCATCGCACCCAATCGGGCCTGCTGTCCGAGGACCTCGACTACGATAACGGCGAATTGTGGGGGAACTTCCCGCAAACCTATTCGCTGGTTGGTGTAATAAATTGCGCGGGATTGTTGTCGAAGCCCTGGAGCACAGTCAGATGAGCCGCCTTGTTGTGATCTCCAACCGCGTCGCGGTGCCCAAGGCCCGCGGCGTGGCGGGGGCACAAGGCGGCCTGGCCGGGGCGTTGAATTCGGCCTTGAAAAGAAATGGCGGCCTCTGGTTCGGATGGTCCGGCAATGAGGTGGAGGAATTCACCGGCGACGTCTCGATCCAGCGGGGGGAAGGGGTCACTACGGCCACGATCGATCTGGCCGCGCAGGACGTCGAGGAATATTACAACGGATACGCCAATTCGACCCTGTGGCCGCTGTTCCATTACCGCATCGACCTGACCGAATATGAGCGCGAGTTCGGTCGCGGCTACGAACGGGTCAACGAACACTTCGCGGATAGTGTGCGGCCTCTGATCGAACCCGACGATCTGGTGTGGGTGCACGATTACCATTTGCTGCCGCTAGGGGGCCGGTTGCGATCGCGCGGTATCCAAAACCGGATCGGGTTTTTCCTCCATATTCCATGGCCGCCAACCCGCCTGTTCGTGTCTCTGCCGTATCATGAGCGGATGGTGAAGGCCATGTTGGAGTATGATCTGATCGGCTTCCAGACCCGCGAATGGCTCGAGAGTTTCCTCCATTATTGCCAGAAGGAACTCGGGGCCACGGTGGATGAAAAGACGGGCCGGATCACTTGCGGGGAACGGACCGTTCATGCCCGCGCCTACCCCATCGGGATCGATTACGACCATGTTATCGAACAGGCTGGCACCGGCGAAGCCCGGCAGGCCGCGCAGCGCCTGCTGGCCAGCACAAGGCGCCGGACCGCGATGCTGGGTGTCGACCGGCTGGATTATTCCAAGGGCCTGCCCGAGCGGATCGACGGCATTTCGCGGTTCTTCGACCAGCATCCGCAGCACGTCCGCGATCTGGTGTTCATCCAGATTGCACCGCCTAGCCGCGAGGATGTCAGCTCCTACCAGAAGATCCGCACCCAGCTCGAACAAAAGACCGGCCAGATCAACGGAGCACGATCGGAAGTCGACCTGGTGCCGATCCGCTATGTCAACAAGGGGCATTCGCTGGCCGAATTGTGCGGCTTCTACCGTGCCGCCAAAATCGGTCTGGTCACTCCGCTGCGTGACGGAATGAATCTGGTGGCCAAGGAATATATCGCTGCTCAGGATCCGGAGGACCCGGGCGTGCTGATCCTGTCCCGCTTCGCCGGTGCCGCCTTGCAGATGCCGGAAGCGGTGCTGGTCAATCCCTACAGTCCGGACGAACTCAGCCACGCAATCAAGCAGGCGCTCGATATGCCGCGCGAGGAACGCAAGGAGCGGTGGGATATTCTGATCAAGACCGTGCGGGACGACAATATCCAGCGGTGGACGGAAAACTTCACCGGGGATCTGGCATCCTTGCCCGTCACCCGCGAAACACAGACGGACGAACAGCGCGCGCACTGAAATTTCGTTCCCGGAGCGTCGCAGGGGTTGTCGCGTGCTACGGCGGGTGGCATCGGGCTGGCGATGAACCGCCCCGCCCTTGAAATGCCGCGTGTCCTGAGCCTGTCAGGCGTGCATAATTTCCGCGATTACGGCGGCTATGCCGTCCCGGGGGGCGGCACCGTCAAACGCGGTGTCCTGTTCCGTTCCGGCCAGCACAGCGATGCGAGCGACACTGATCTGGAAGCCATCGCCGCGTTGGACCTGAATTGCATCATCGACATGCGGGGCAATGGCGAACGCCGGACATATCCCTGCCGCCGGCATCCCGGATTCACCGGCGAAGTTGTTTTCTACGACGGTGAGACGGCCGCTCTGGCACCCCATGTCGAAGCTGCGCGGGATGCGCTGGACGAAGCGGCAGCCCACGCCAAGATGGAAGCGCTCTACGCCAATCTGCCGTTTCGAAAGCCGCTGATCGCGGTCCTGAGACTGTATTTTGCGGCGCTGGCCAAGGGGCCTGCGCCAAGCCTCGTTCACTGCCTGGCGGGCAAGGACCGGACCGGCATGGCTGTGGCTCTGCTGCATCACGCCCTGGATGTGCATCCCGACGACGCGATGGAAGATTTCCTCCTCACCAACACTGCGGGCAATATCGACGCACGCGTGGCCGCGGGGGCGGAAACTATCCGCGCGAAATGGGGGCCGCTTGCCGATTCCACGATCCGTATCCTGATGGGTGTCGATGCCCGCTATCTGGCAGCCATGCGCAAAGCTGTGGAGAGGGAGCACGGCTCTCTCGACGCATTCCTTGCGAATGTGCTGGAAGTCGACAGCGCGACGCGCGATGCCTTGCGCTTGCATCTGATCGAAGCGTAACCAGATTCCGTCCTCGTACCCACCACGTAAAAAAAGAACCCGAACATGGCGACCCATCATACCCGAATGCTGATCATCGGCTCCGGCCCAGCGGGACTTTCCGCGGCCATCTATGGTGCCCGGGCGGCGCTGGAACCGATCGTGGTGCAGGGTCTGCAGCCCGGCGGACAGCTGACCATCACCACCGACGTGGAGAATTACCCCGGCTTCCGCGATGTGATCCAGGGCCCATGGCTGATGCAGGAAATGCAGGCGCAGGCCGAGCATGTCGGAACGCGGATGAAGTGGGATACGATCGTGGAAGTCGATCTGGCGAACGGCCCCCCCTATACGGCGGTCGGCGACAGCGGCGATATCTATATCGGCGAAACATTGGTTATTTCGACCGGGGCGCAGGCCAAGTGGCTCGGCGTGCCGGGGGAACAGGAACTCGGCGGCAAGGGCGTGTCTGCCTGCGCAACCTGTGACGGGTTTTTCTATCGCGGCAAGAAAGTTGCAGTGATCGGCGGCGGTAATACCGCGGTTGAGGAGGCCCTGTATCTGACCAACCATTCGGACGATGTGACCCTGATCCACCGCCGCGACACACTGCGTTCGGAAAAGATCCTGCAGGACCGTATGTTCGGGAACGAGAAGATCACCCCCTTGTGGAACAAGGCCGTCACCCGCTTCGTCGGCGATCCACTGGCGGGCGGCCTAACGGCCATTGAATTGCAGGATACCGTCACAGGAGAAATCAGCCAGCTCGAGGTCGACGGGGCCTTTGTCGCTATCGGCCATGCGCCCGCGACCGAGCTGTTCAAGGGCAAGCTGCCGATGGACGAAAGCGGATATTTGATTGTCGAGCCGGGCACCCCGAAAACCGAATTGCCCGGCGTATTCGCTTGCGGCGATGTGATGGACCACACTTACCGCCAGGCGGTTACCGCCGCAGGGACGGGCTGCATGGCCGCTCTGGATGCGGAAAAATTCCTCGCCACGATGGAGTTCGCGAAGAAGGAAGCGCGCGAGGCGGCCGAGTAGGTCCGCCGCCAAGCGGCGCTAGAACACCGCCAGCGCCGCGTGCAGGACCAGCGCGATCAGCACCAGGCTCGACAAAGCGAACAGCACAAAGCGCACCAGAACGCGGTTCACCGTCACCTGCACCAGCGAATGGATGACTCGTAAACCGACGTAGATCCATCCGAGTAACGCATTCAGACCGTCACCCTGGCCGATCACCGCCAGCACGATTGCCACCGCATAGAACACCGTCGGCGCTTCGTGCAGATGGTTGTAATTGTCAGCTTTCCAACTGACCTTTTCAGGCAATTGTGCGCGTAGCACCGCGCCGGTGGTGCCCTTGAGATTGGCGGTATCGATATCAGGGTTGGCCTGCATGGCGGGAATGCGGGTGGCGTACATCCACAGCCACATCACCATCGTCCAGACCATCAGGGCGACGGCCGGTTGAAGGATTGCCGCGCCGATCATGACAGCACCGCCGGATTCGCGAACAGCGTCGCGATGACGGCCCGGATCGCAAGGGCGGTCAGCGCAAGCGTCGAGAGCATGAAGATCAGGAAGCGGACCGGAACTTTGTTCACCGTCGCCTGCCAAAGGGAATGGGCGATCCGCATCGCGACATAGACCCATGCCAGCAGGATATCGAGGCCGGTGCTTCCGACCAGCGCGAGGATGATCACCGCCGGATAGAAAATGGTCGGCTGCTCCATCAGGTGCGAGTAATTATGCGCCTTCCAGTTGACCTTGTCGGGAATACGCCCTTCGAGATCCTGGCCGCGCCCGCCAGCCTTCGCAGAGCCGCCGCCTTCTATGTTCTTCATGGCTGGTAAGCGTGTCGCGGCCATCCAGTAAAGCATGACCAGCGACCAGAACACCAGCACGGCAGCCGGAGCGAGCATTTGAGCCTGCATTGGAAATCCCCTCTATTTTTTCAGGAAACTGACGCGGGGTCAGTCAATTGTCAATTGCAACCTAATTTGGGCTGGTGAGTACCTGGGCAAAGGCGGCAGGATCGACGTTTCCGCCCGTCAGCATGATGATCGTGTCCGCGTCGAGCGCGACCTTTCCCGCAAGGCAGGCGGCCAGCGCCGCAGCACCGCCCGGTTCGAGGACCAGTTTCAGTCGTGCAAAGGCGAAGCGCTGCGCCTGCCGCACTTCGAATTCCGACACGGCGATACCCGGTTCGGCACGGCCGTGCAGCACCGCGAAATTGACCGGTGCCGTTACCGGCGTTTGCAAAGCATCGCAAGCGGTTGGCGGCGGGTTGGGGCCGACCGGCAGGATTTCCCCCGCAGCAAGGCTGCGCGCCATGTCATCCCATCCCTCCGGCTCCACCGGCACGATCCGCGCGGCGGGGCAGGCGAGGGCGAGCCCGGCAGACAGCCCCCCGCCGCCGCAACAGGCGACAATCGTAGAGGGGTGCCGCCCCAATTGCGCCGCGATCTCGATCCCGGCGCTGCCTTGTCCCTCGATCACCCACGGATCGGCATAGGCGTGGACCAGCACGGCGCCGGTTTCCGCGCACAGGCGGTTTGCGACGGCGTCCCGGTCCTCGCCTGGCCTCTCATAGAGCACCACCTCCGCACCGAGTGCGCGGGTGGCCTCCAGCTTCATCTGCGGCGCGTCTCGCGGCATCACGATGGTGGCGGCGATACCCAGCTTGCGGGCCGCCCAGGCGACGCCCTGGGCATGATTCCCGCTGGAGACCCCCACCACACCGCGCGCACGTTCTTCGGCGGTCAGGTCGTTCAAACGGTGCCAAGCCCCGCGGATCTTGAATGCGCCGATTGGCTGCAGGCTTTCCGCCTTGACCCAGCATTTCACGCCGCCGATTTCTACCGGAAGCAGGGGTGTCGGCGGCAGGATTGCGGCTATTTTCGCGGCCGCGCGGTGAACTCCGGCATTTGTCGGTGCACGGGGGCTTTCTTGGAACATTGTTACCGCCTAATGCGCTATCAGCTAAACACCAATATTCCGGAGTAAACATGTCTACAGTTCTGGTCATCGGCGCAGGCGGCGTCAGTTCGGTCGCGGTCCATAAAATGGCCATGAACCCGGATATCTTCGGCGACATCCATCTCGCCAGCCGCACGAAGAGCAAATGCGACAGCATCGCCGCGAGCGTGAAGGAGCGCACCGGGGAGGACGTGTCCACCTATGAAATCGACGCCGAAGAAGTGCCCGCGATGGTCAATCTGATCCGCAAGGTGAAGCCCTCGCTGGTGGTCAATCTGGCGCTGCCCTATCAGGATCTGCCGATCATGGATGCCTGCCTCGAAGCCGGGGTCAACTATCTCGACACTGCCAATTACGAGCCCAAGGACGAGGCAAAGTTCGAATATCACTGGCAATGGGCCTATCACGACCGGTTCAAGGAAGCTGGCCTGATGGCGCTGCTGGGATCGGGCTTCGATCCTGGCGTGACCAGCGTGTTCACCATGTGGCTGAAGAAGCACAAGCTGAAAACCATCCGCCAGCTCGACATCCTCGATTGCAACGGCGGCGATCATGGACAGGCCTTCGCGACCAATTTCAATCCCGAGATCAACATCCGTGAAGTGACCGCCCCGGCCCGCCACTGGGAAAACGGCGAATGGGTCGAAACCCCGGCGATGCAGGTCAGGACCGAGTTCGACTTCGAAGGCGTGGGCAAGAAAAACGCCTATCTGATGTATCACGAGGAACTGGAAAGCCTTGCCAAATTCATCCCCGAGATGGAGCGGGCGCGGTTCTGGATGACCTTCGGCGATGCCTACATCACGCATCTGACGGTGCTGCAGGCGGTCGGCATGACCAGCATCGAGCCGATCAAATACCAGGGCCGCGACATCATCCCGCTCCAGTTTCTCGCCGCGATGCTGCCCAAGCCGGAATCGCTCGGCGAGACCACCAAGGGCAAGACCAATATCGGCTGCATCGCGACCGGCGAGGCGCTCGATGGTTCAGGCGAAAAGACATTCTACATCAACAATATCTGCGACCACGAAGATGCCTATGAGGAAACCGGTAACCAGGCGGTCAGCTACACTACCGGCGTTCCCGCAATGATCGGCAGCGCCATGATGCTGACGGGCAAATGGAGCGGGCAGGGCGTGTTCAACATGGAACAGATGGACCCCGATCCCTTCATGGACTTGCTAAACGCGCATGGTCTGCCTTGGAATGTTGTGGAAATGGACGGACCGGTGAGTTTCTGACCATGGCCGAACAAAGGATTTCCCTGATTACGCTGGGTTCGCGAGATCTGGTCAAATCGCGGCGCTTCTATGTCGATGGTTTCGGCTGGAAACCGGTGTTCGAGAACGACGAGATCATCTTCTACCAGCTTAACGGGGTTATCCTGTCGACCTTTGCCGATGCGGCCCTGCAGGACGACATGGCCAGCGGCGAATTCTGCCGTCCAGGAGCCTTCGCGTTGGCACATAATGTTCGCGCAGAAAAGGAGGTCGAGGCGCTCATGAGCGATCTGGTTTCAGCCGGGGGCCGGGTGCTGCGGCCCGCCGACGCCCCGCCCATTGGCGGACTTCGCGGCTATGTTACCGATCCCGATGATCACGCTTGGGAAATCGCGTACAATCCTGCGTTCCCGATCGACGACGATGGCAACATCGTCTTCGGAACCTGAAGACCATGGAAACCAAAGCTGGCAATCCGGGTGCTTTTGCCCATTTTGACCTTTCCCGCGTTGATAGCCCCGCCTTTGTCGTGGATGCCGCGAAACTGCGCGGCAATCTCAAGATTCTCGCGGATATTCGCGATGCGGCGGACATCAAGGTGCTGGCGGCGCTGAAGGCGTTTTCCATGTGGTCGGTTGCCCCGATCATCGGGGAATATCTCGACGGCGTATGCACCTCCGGCCTGTGGGAGGCGCGGCTGGCGTCGGAGTTCTACGACGGGGAAATCGCGACCTACTCGGCCGCCTACAAGCCGGACGAGCTGGAGGAAATCTGCCGCCTGTCCGACCACGTCATTTTCAATTCGCCTGGCCAGATGGAACGCGCCGCGCTGATCCTGGACCATGCGCGCAGCAGCGGTCAGGCCTTCGATGTCGGGTTGCGGATCAATCCGCAGGTTCCGACCGGGGAGGTGCCGCGCTATGACCCCTCGAGCCCTGGATCGCGGCTCGGCTTTCCGCTCGACCAGCTGACCGAAGAGCACATGGAGGGCGTGTACGGGATCCATTTCCACAATCTGTGCGAGCAGGACCTCCAGCCGCTCAAGGACACCTGGGACAAGGTGTTCGATGCCATCGAGCCTTATTTCGGCCAGCTGAAATGGATCAACATGGGCGGAGGCCACCACATCACGCGCGCGGATTACCAGCGCGAGGAGCTGGTCGAATTCCTGCGCGACGCGAAGGAAGACACCGGCTGTGAGATCATGCTCGAGCCCGGCGAAGCGGTGGCGCTGGATGCGGGTATTCTGGTCGGAACGATCCTCGACAGCGGTGTCAACGGGATGCCGCTGGCGATTACCGATATCTCTGCCACCTGCCATATGCCCGATGTGATCGAGGCGCCGTACCGGCCCGCGATGCTGCATGAAGAACGGGGACAGGGGCAGCCCGTGCGGCTTGGCGGTCCGTCCTGCCTGGCGGGTGACGTGATCGGCGATTACCGTCTGCCGGTTCCGTGCGAGCCGGGGCAGCGGATCGCGTTTCTCGATCAGGCGCATTATTCGATGGTGAAAACCAACACCTTCAACGGGGTGCAGTTGCCGTCGATCTATCTGTGGGACAGCGACAGCGACAATCTCGATCTGATCAAGAGCTTTGGTTACGAGGATTTTCGGGACCGGCTTTCGTGAATCCGGGCGATCGGGCAGGTTTCCCGTTCACCTCGGCAATTTTCAGTTGAAATTCATAAAGCACGCGATATATCGCGCGTTCGCTGCCGAACCCCTAGTGTTTAGGGGGGACTTCCAAACCGCAAGGCAGCCTTGTTGAAACTAACCTTTGGGGGTCCCTTGAGTTGCACCATTATCCCGACGCTGCTGCAGTAGTCCGCGCCCTCGCGCCGGACGAGCCAGTCATCCTCAACCGCCCGCTTGCTGCTGCGCGCGCGGCCCGATTCTTCGTCGAGAAGTTTCCGGGCAAGTCGCTCTATGCGGTCAAGGCGAATCCTTCACCAGACCTGCTGCAAATCCTGTGGGCCAACGGCATTACGCATTACGACGTGGCGTCGATCGGTGAAGTGCGGATGGCACGGGCTGCGCTGCCCGGCGCGACCTTGTGCTTCATGCACCCGGTCAAGACGGCGCGCGCCGTTGCGGAGGCGTATCACCAGCACGGGGTGCGCACTTTCAGCCTCGATACCATCGAAGAGCTGGAGAAGATCGTCACCGCGACTGCCAATGAAAACGGCGAGCCAGCGTCCGATCTGCGTCTGTGCGTGCGCCTGCGCGTGTCATCCGAATATGCCGAGCTGAGCCTTGCGTCCAAATTCGGCGTCGATCTGGTCGATGCCGCGCCCTTGCTCCAGGCGACTCGCCAGGTGGCGGACTGGCTGGGTGTGTGTTTCCATGTCGGCAGCCAGGCGATGACGCCGTTCGCCTATGTCCAGGCGCTGGAACGGGTGCGTGCGGCGATCGCCGATTCCAGCGTGGTGATCGACATGATCGATGTCGGCGGCGGGTTTCCGTCGATCTATCCCGGCATGGAGCCACCGCCGCTGGAAGATTACTTCCACATCATCCACCGCCATTTCGAAGCGCTTCCGATTGCCTACAACGCCGAATTGTGGTGCGAACCCGGTCGGGCGCTGTGTGCTGAATACAGCAGCCTGATCGTGCGGGTGGAAAAGCGCCGCGGCGATGAACTTTATATCAACGACGGTGCCTACGGGTCGCTGTTCGACGCGGCGCACATCGCGTGGCGTTTCCCCGTGGCCGCGCTCGAAGACGATCTGATCGAAGGGCTGGAGGAGTTTTCCTTCTACGGCCCCACCTGCGATGATGCCGATTACATGAAGGGGCCGTTCATGCTGCCCGCGGATATCCAGGCCGGCGATTTCATCGAGATCGGGATGCTGGGCGCTTATGGTGCGGCGATGAAGACCGGTTTCAACGGCTTCGGCGATGCCTTGGTCGTAGTGGTGCAGGACGAGCCGATGGCCAGCCTCTATCGCGGGGACCGGATCGATCCGCGCGAAAGCGACAACGTCGTCAGCCTTCGCTGAACAGGCCGAATTGCCACAAAAAAACCGCCGCGAGCTGGTGGGTTGCTCGCGGCGGTACATGCGGGATGGAGGATCCCACTTGGGTGGTTCGTTCAAAGCCCGCAATCCGCGCCACGCCAACAGCAGCAGATGTGAGTCTGAAAGCAATCCACATCCCTAGTAACCAGACTATGCGGCATCCCGGCGGATAGCGAAATACGGACTTTAGGCGGTGGTGCGCGGGAGGGGCGATGCGGCTAGATGCCGGCTTCGACCGCCAGGCGGATCAGGTCGGCACTGGTGCGCAATTCCAGCTTTTCCATTACCAGCCCGCGGTGCATCTTGACCGTCTTTTCGGCGAGACCCAGCTGATAAGCTATTTCCTTATTGCGCCGGCCTTGCGCGACCAGCCGGGTCACCTCCAGCTGCCGGGGGGAAAGCGTCTTGATCATCTGAGCGGCGCGGCTCCTGCGGCCGCTGAAGATCCTCTGCTGACCTTCGTCGACTTCTACCTGGCTACCGAGGAAATAGAGCAATTCGTCACCCTGGTCGAAGATCGGGGCAACCAGCACGGCGTTGCGGAACGGGGTCCCGTCGCGCTTGTAATTGAGGATCTCGACCAGCACCGGCTTGTGATCGCGCACGCCTTCGCGGATCAATTCGGTTAGCCAGGGTTCCGTGCCCGTCCCTGCCAGGAAGCGGCAATTGCGGCCCATAATTTCGCTTTCGGGATAACCGGTCAGTTGAATGAAAGGCGCGTTCACCGCGACAATCGGATTGTCCTGCAGCCGCGGGTTCGAAACGACCGAGGCGATTGGGCTGAATGCAATAAGGTCCACAACCCAGCCGGGCGGGGCCAAGTCCGATTTGGGTTCACAAGGTTCCGCTGCCTTTGGTTGCAAGGGCAGGGCCTGATCTGAACGATGTTCCACCACTGCCGACAATATCGGCCCTGCGACCAATTATTGCAAATCAGACTTCGCGGAAAAGGCGTTAGGCGGCCTGACGCAGGTCCAGCCGGTCCCAGATTTCCACCAGCGCCTTTGTCAGTTCGACCATCATTTCGTCGGTATGGGCAGGGCCCGGGGTGAAGCGCAGTCGCTCCGTCCCGCGGGGCACGGTCGGGAAATTGATCGGCTGCACATAGACGCCGTATTCCGCCAACAGGATATCGCTGATCCGTTTGGCGCGCACCGGATCACCCACCATCAGCGGAACGATATGGGTGGTCGATTCCATAACCGGCAGACCGGCATCGCGGAAATGCTTCTTGAGCGCCGCGGCGTTGGCGTGCTGCGCATCGCGTTCGACCGAGGATTCCTTGAGGTGGCGGACCGACGCCAGCACCCCGGCCACCAGAACCGGGCTGAGAGAGGTGGTGAAGATAAATCCCGGAGCGTAGGACCGGATCACGTCGATGATCTTGCTATCCGCGGCGACATAGCCGCCCATGACGCCGAACGCCTTGCCCAGCGTGCCTTCGATGATATCGATCCGGTGGGCCGCTTCGTCACGTTCCGAGATCCCGCCGCCGCGCTTGCCGTACATGCCGACCGCGTGAACCTCGTCGATATAGGTCAGCGCGTTGTATTTCTCCGCGAGGTCGCAGATCGCGTGGATGGGAGCAATATCGCCATCCATCGAATATACGCTCTCGAACGCGATCAGCTTGGGCACCTCGGGATCTTCTGCGGCCAGCAAGGCTTCGAGATGGACCACGTCGTTATGGTTGAATACCCGCTTCTCGCAGCCCGAATTGCGGATACCCGCAATCATGCTTGCGTGGTTCAGACTGTCGGAGAAAATAACGCAGCCGGGCAGCAATTTGGCCAGCGTGGACAGCGTCGCATCGTTGGACACATAGCCGCTGGTGAACAGCAGCGCGCCGTCCTTGCCGTGCAGGTCGGCCAGTTCGTTTTCGAGCTGGACGTGGAAATGGGTGTTGCCGCCGATGTTGCGGGTGCCGCCCGATCCTGCGCCGACATCGTGCAGGGCGTCCTCCATCGCGGAGATCACCTTCGGGTGCTGGCCCATCGCGAGATAATCGTTGGAGCACCAGACGGTGATCGGCTTGGGCCCGTTATGGCCGTGAAAACAGCGCGCATTGGGGTAAGCGCCCTTGTTGCGCATGATTTCGATAAAGACGCGGTAACGCCCCTCGGAATGCAGGCGGTCGATCGCCTGGTCGAAGATCTGGTTGTAGTTCACACCGTAACCTGCGTCGTAGCGCCGGTCGGGACCGGCTGTTCACGAGGCGATTTAGGCGCTCCAAACCGAGATTGCCACCGCGATCTTTGCGAACGATTCTCGATTAGAACCGTTCGATCCGGTCGAGGCCGTGGCGGGTCAGACTATCCCGCAAAGCTTCGAGATATTCGGCGGGCCCGGTCGTAATGGCGCGGTCCGGACCGGTGCGCGCGAATTCCTGTCCCCGGGTAAGGTCGGCAATCCGCCGGGCGATGCCTTCGGCGCCGTCGATCAGGGCGACGTCACTTCCGAAATTCTCGCTCAACTCCTCGCGCAGGAGCGGGAAATGCGTGCAGGCTAGGACCACAGCATCAATTCGCTCGCCGCCGGGCTGGTTGCGCAACCCGGCCACCGCTGCGGCGACCGCCTTCCGGTCCACCGGCCCACCGCGCAATTTTGCTTCGGCCACTTCGACCAGTTCCGGCGCGGCATGGCGCAGCAGGGTCTTGCCGACGGCGAATTCCCGCTCGAGATTATCAACATAGGTCTGACGCACCGTCGCTGCGGTACCGAGCAGTCCGATCACCCCGCTTCGGGTCATCGCGGCGGCGGGCTTGATCGCCGGGACGGTGCCGACAATCGGCACTTCCAGCACTTCGCGCACCATGCCCAGCGCGATGGTCGAAGCGGTGTTGCACGCGATGCAGACGAGCCGCGGACGGTACCGCTCGCTCATCCGTCCGAGCAGGCCCGCCACCCTGGTAGCAATCTGGACCTCGGTCTTCGTGCCATAAGGCAGACCCGCCTGGTCGGAGGCGTAAATCACCGGGGCCTGCGGGAGAAGCTTCCGCAGTTCCGCCAGCACCGAAAGGCCGCCGACACCGGAATCGAACAGCAGAATTGGCGCGTCGGGTTGCAAATTAAACTCCGCTTCGGTTCGGCCCGCGCTTGTCGAAGGCCCTGATTTACTTCATCGGGATTAGGAACAAGTCTGCGCGTCGGCAAGCGCGGGGCGGACGGTAACTGAGGGTAACATGGACAATATCTGGGCCGCTTTGGCGGGTTACGTGCTGGGATCCATTCCTTTCGGGCTGATCCTGACGCGCATGGCGGGCATGGGCGATGTGCGGAACATCGGTTCCGGGAATATCGGCGCGACCAATGTCCTGCGCACCGGCAACAAGGGACTGGCGGCCGCGACGCTGTTGCTGGATATGTTCAAAGGGTATCTGGCGGTCTTCCTCGCGTGGCAGTTTTTCCCAGAGGCTGCGGGATTTGCGGCGGTCGGCGCAATAATCGGGCATTGTTTCCCGCTGTGGCTGAAATTCAAGGGCGGCAAGGGGGTAGCGACGCTGGCTGGCGTCTGCTTCGGCCTCGCCTGGCCGATCGGCGCGTTCTATGCGCTGGCGTGGCTCGGGATGCTGGCAATCTGGCGCATCAGTTCGTTGGCCGGCATGACGGCGGCTGTGGCGGCACCCGTCGCGGCCTATCTGACCGGAAGGGGGGAGTTCGTCCCCTTCCTCGCTGCGATTGCGATCCTGATCCTGTGGCTCCACCGCGCCAACATCGGTCGGCTGAAAGCAGGGACGGAACCGAAGGTCGGTAGCAAGAAGTGAATTATTCGCCCGCCCTTCCGTCATCCCAGCGAAAGCTGGGATCGGGTCCTTCTAAGCCAGACCGAGACGATAGCGATCCCAGCTTTCGCTGGGATGACGAGATTTCGGCATGAATCTCGATCAGGCAGAGGCCTTCGCCCGCATCCGGCTGCTGCGGTCCCCCAACATCGGGCCGGTCAGTTACACGCAGTTGCTGCGCCGGTTCGGCAGCGCGGCGGCCTCGCTGGAGGCGCTGCCCGATCTCGGCAAGCGGGGAGGGCGGCAGTACACGCCCGCGCCGTCAGCCCGGATTGAGGCCGAGGTAACCGCCGTGCGGCAGGCGGGTGCACGCTATCTGTTCCACGATTCGCCGGAATATCCGTCGTTGCTGCGCGAATTGGAGAGCGCGCCGCCAATTCTGACCTACCGAGGCGATATTGCGCTGGCGACCAAGCCCTGCGTGGCGATGGTTGGCGCGCGCAACGCCTCCGCTGCAGCGGTGAAGCTGGCGCGCGATTTTGCCATGGCGCTGGCGGATGCTGGACTGGTGGTGGTGTCCGGCCTTGCCCGCGGCATCGACGGCGCGGCGCACAAGGGCGCGCTTCCCAAGACCATCGGAGTGATCGCCAGCGGGATCGAGATCGCCTATCCGCCGCAGCACGCGGAATTGCAGGAGCAGATTGCCAGCGAAGGCCTGCTGATCGCCGAACAGCCCCCCGGAACCGAGCCGCGTGGCAGCCATTTCCCCAGCCGCAACCGGATTATCGCGGGATTGGCTGCTGGAACGCTGGTGGTCGAGGCGGCCCCGAAATCTGGTTCGCTGATCACCGCCCGCCTGGCGGGGGAGGCTGGGCGCGAGGTCATGGCGATCCCCGGCAGTCCGCTCGACAGCCGTTCGCAAGGGTGCAACCAGCTGATCCGGGACGGGGCGGTGCTGGTCCAATCGCCGGAGGATGTGGTGGAGCTGCTGTCCGGCTTCGACGGCAATCCGCGCTCCACTTTCCGCGAAACGCAGGTGTGGAGCTACGACCCGGGCGAGGATTTTGCGGACGAGGAACCCGCCGATATCGAACAGCTCCTGACCACCGCGCCGGTTTCCGTGGACGAATTGATCCGCCAATCCGGCACCAGCGCGGCTGCGGTGCAACTGGCGCTGCTGGAGCTGGAAATTATCGGGCGACTGACCCGCCATGCCGCTGGCCGGGTCAGTCTGACAGCGTGACCGCCAATTTTTCCCGCTTGCATCGGCTCAAATGCTCGCCACTTGACGAACCTCAATCTACGGCCCCACCCTCGCGTACACGTACACGTAAGGATTCTCCGAACTTCCTATGCAGTTAGTTATCGTCGAATCGCCGGCCAAGGCGAAGACCATCGAGAAATATCTCGGCAAGGACTTCAAGGTTCTCGCTTCCTACGGCCATGTCCGCGATTTGCCACCCAAGGATGGCAGCGTGCGGCCGGACGAGGATTTCGCGATGGATTGGGAGGTTTACCGCGACAAGACGTCCCGGATGAAGGAAATCACCGACGCGGCGAAAAAGGCCGACCGCCTGATCCTCGCGACCGACCCTGACCGCGAGGGCGAAGCGATTTCGTGGCACGTCCAGGAATTGCTGGCGAAGCGCAAGGCGCTGCCCAAGGTGGTCGACCGGGTGACCTTCAACGCGATCACCAAGGCCGCGGTGACCGAGGCGATGACGAGGCCCCGCGGGCTCGATACCGATCTGATCGACGCCTATCTTGCGCGCCGGGCGCTGGATTATCTGTTCGGCTTTACGCTTTCTCCGGTGCTGTGGCGCAAGCTGCCCGGGGCGAAAAGTGCAGGCCGCGTGCAGTCGGTAGCCTTGCGGATCATCGTCGACCGGGAGCGCGAGATCGAGGCGTTCCGGGCGCAGGAATATTGGTCCGTCGTCGCCCGGATGGAGCAGGACGGGACAGAATTCGATGCCCGGCTGGTCAAGTTCGACGGGACAAAGCTCGACAAGCTGACCCTCGGCAACGAAGGCAGCGCCATGGCGGCAAAAACCGCCGTCGAGAATGGCCGCTTCACTATCGAAGATGTCGAAACCAAGCCGCAGAAGCGCCATCCCTCGCCGCCGTTCACCACTTCGACATTGCAGCAGGAAGCGAGCCGCAAGCTCGGCTATTCCGCCAGCCACACAATGCGGCTGGCGCAGAACCTCTACGAGGCCGGTGCGATTACTTATATGCGCACCGACGGCGTGCAGATGGACCACAGTGCGATTTCCGCCGCGCGTGCAGCAATTTCGGATCGTTACAACGGCCATTACCTGCCAGAAAAGCCGCGCCATTATGCCACCAAGGCGAAAAACGCTCAGGAAGCGCATGAGGCGATCCGGCCTACCAGCTTTACTCAGGACAAGGCCGGTAGCGGGGACGAAGCGAAGCTCTATTCGCTGATCTTCAAGCGCGCGATGGCCAGCCAGATGGCCTCCGCCAGTCTGGAGAGAACGACCGTCACCCTGCGCGATCCAACCGGCCGGCATGAACTGCGCGCCACCGGCCAAGTGGTCAAATTCCCCGGATTTCTTGCAGTTTACGAAGAAAGCTTCGACGATGCGGCGGATGACGAATCCGGCCTGCTGCCGGTAATGCGCAAGGGTGATAGTCCGGTGAAGAAATCGGTCGCCGCCAACCAGCACTTTACCCAGCCGCCGCCGCGCTTCTCAGAAGCCAGTCTGGTGAAACGGCTGGAGGAGCTGGGTATCGGTCGCCCCTCCACCTACGCCTCGACCATTCAGACCTTGCGCGACCGCGACTATGTCCGGATGGAGAAAAATCGTTTCTTTGCAGAGGAAAGCGGGCGATTGCTGACCGCGTTTCTCGAACGGTTCTTCGAACAATATGTCGCCTATGATTTCACGGCGGAGATGGAGGAGGAACTCGACACCGTTTCCGACGGGCGCGAAGAATACAAGGATCTTCTCGCCAAATTCTGGAAGGACTTCAAGCCCAAGACCGAAGAGGTCATGGAATTCAAACCGTCCGAAGTATCCGAGAAACTGGACGAGTTTCTGTCCGATTATTTGTTCCCGGCAAAGGAAGACGGGGGCGATCCGCGCCTGTGCCCCAAATGCGGAGAAGGACGGCTGGCCCTGCGCGGCGGCAAGTACGGCGCTTTCATAGCCTGTTCGAATTACCCGGAATGCAAATTCACCCGCCGATTCGCGCAGCCGGGCGGCGAGACGGATGAGGGCGGTGACGACGAATCGATGGGTAACGATCCGGTCACCGGCCTGCCCGTCGAGCGCAAGACGGGCCGTTTCGGGGCCTATATCCAGCTGGGCGAGGGCAAGGACGCGAAGCGCGCCAGCATCCCCAAGGACCTCGACGATTTTGATCTTGATTGGGCGCTGAAGCTGCTCGACCTGCCGCGCATCGTCGGCACCCATCCCGAAACCGGCAAGGAAATCGAGGCCAATATCGGCCGCTACGGACCGTACCTGCGTCACGACGGCAAATATGCCAAGCTGGCGGGGACGCGCGATGTGTTCGACACCGGCATGAACGCGGCGGTGACGTTGCTGGCGGAAGCGGCTAATCGCAAGGGCGGCACCCGCACAGCTGCGGAACCGATCAAGGTGCTGGGCAAGCATCCCACCACCGACTCGGACATGAAGGTGATGGCAGGGCGCTACGGTCCTTATGTGACCGACGGCTCCAACAACGCGACCATTCCGAAGGATGTGAAGCCCGAAGACTTGACCGACGAACAGGCAATCGCCCTGATCGACGCGCGTATCGCCAAGGGGCCGCCGAAGAAGAAGGGCCGCAAGGCTCCGGCCAAGAAGAAGGCCGCGCCGAAGAAGAAACCGGCGGCGAAAAAGAAGGCTCCGGCAAAGAAAGTCGCGGAATAGTGGCCAAGGAGCATTTCGAGCGGCACAAGCAGCCTTGGAACGCCGAGGAAGCCGGAAAACTCCGCCTCCTCGCCGGCAAGGGCCACGGCATCAAGGCCATCGCCAAGGCGCTCGGCCGGAGCGAGGAATCCATCAAGGATTTCGCCAAGAAGAACAAGGTCGCGATTGCCAAGAAGCGGTGAGCGATGCGCGGTGCAATGCGCTCATATCCTCGTCATCCCAGCGAAAGCTGGGATCGCTATCCGCCGGGTCGTACTTCGCCGTGAGCGGCCCCAGCTTTCGCTGGGGTGACGGCTTAAATTGCCGGGTCGAGAGGGCGACCGACCGTCTGCGTCACCGCCCCCAGTCGAGTCCGATTTCCTCGTAGATTTCCTTGTCGTCGGCCCATTTCTCGTCGACCTTGACGTGCAGGAACAGGTGGACCTTGACCCCGAGTACTTCGGACAATTCCTTGCGCGCAGCCTCGCCGATGCTCTTGATCATTGAACCGCCCTTGCCGAGCACGATGGGTTTCTGGCTTTCCCGGCCGATCACGATCTGCTGGCGGATTTCGACGCTGCCATCGCCGCGCTGGAGGTAGCTTTCAGGGCGCACCGCGCTGTCATAGGGCAGTTCGTCGTGGAGCTGCTTGTACAGCTGTTCGCGGGTGATTTCCGCCGCCATCAGCCGCTCGCTGGCGTCGCTGACCTGGTCTTCGGGATAGTGCCATTCGCCTTCGGGCATCAAACCCGCCAGATGGGCCTTCAATTCCGGCACGCCGTCACCGGTATAGGCGGAAATGAAGAACACTTCGGCGAAATCGACCTTGCCGGTCAGCTCCTGCGCCAGTTCGAGCAGGGGTTCCTTTGCCGCCTTGTCGACCTTGTTGAGCGCGAGCAACTTGCGTTCCGGACGTTTGGCCAGCGCTTCCAGCAGCGGTTCAAGCTCGTGCCGGCGTTTCTTCAGCGGATCGACCACCAGCAGCACGGCGTCGGCGGCTGTTGCGCCTTCCCATGCGGCGCTGACCATCGCGCGGTCCAGACGGCGCTTCGGCGCGAAGATGCCGGGTGTGTCGACCAGGATGATCTGAGTCTTTTCCTCCAGAGCAATACCGAGCAGCCGTGCGCGCGTGGTCTGCGCCTTGGCACTGGTGATGGCGACTTTCTGGCCGACCATCTGGTTCACCAGCGTGGATTTGCCCGCGTTGGGCGCTCCGATGACAGCCACGACGCCGCATTTTGATGGTTTGTTGCTCATCCGAACCGCTCCATGAATAGCCGGGCCGCTTCGGTCTCCGCCTCTTGTTTGCTGCTGGCCGTCGCCTCGGCCTCTCCGACATTCTTGACGCTCACGCGGACCGTGAATTCGGCCATGTGATCCGGTCCCGAACGATCGATGATCGCGTATTCGGGACCTTTGCGCCGGTTGCCCGCCGCCCATTCCTGAAGCGCGCTTTTGGGATGTTTCGAGATACCGGCTCCGCCAGTAATCCGGCTGTGCCAGATCTTCCGGATCAGCTCGCTCGAAGCATCGTAGCCGGCTTCGAGGAAATTCGCGCCGAGCAGAGCCTCCATCACGTCGCCGAGGATATTGTCGCTGTCGGCAGCGCCGTCATCGCGCGCCTGCTTGCCCAGATTGAGATGCCGTGCGGCTCCGATTTCGCGGGCAACAGCGGCGCAGGTGGAACGGCTGACGAGTGCGTTGAGCCGCTGCGCCAAGGCACCTTCCGCGGCCTGCGTCCGTTCATAGAGAAGCGCCGCGACGGTCAGGCCGAGGACCCGGTCGCCGAGGAATTCGAGCCGCTGGTAATCGCGCGCGTTGCCGGTGCTGCCATGCGTCAGCGCCTCGTACCAGAGATCCTCGTCCCTGACCGCGAAGCCGCTGGCCAGCAGCCACTGGCGCGAGTCTGCCGGCAATCCCGATACCGCCCCGCTTCCCGCTTTGGCCGCACTCATAGCGTGTTTCCGATGCGTTCGGCGCGCAGCGCTGTGAACCAGGTCCACGGCTGCAACCATTCCACGCTGCCATCGGTCGACACATCAGCACCGTAGCGCGGGCGACCAGATTTTCTTGCGGCACGATTCCGATTCCCTCCGCGGCGGCAGCGGGAAAGCGGCTGTCGAGCGAGTTGTCGCGGTTATCGCCCATCGCGAAGAACTTGCCTTCCGGGACCACTACGGGTCCGAAATTGTCTTGCGGCATGTCCCCGAAGTCGAGGACGTTGTAGGAAATGCCGTTGGGCAGGGTTTCCCGGAATTGCTGGTAACGACAGGCGCCGGTCCCGTCGGGCAGAGTAATGATTTCCGAGAAGGCGTGGCACAGCGTGTTCTCGGACTGCGGAATGATGAAATCGGCGACCTTGACCTTGGGCACCGGCTCGCCATTGAGGATGATCTGCCCGCCGCGCATTTCGACCGTGTCCCCCGGAAGGCCGATGGCGCGCTTGATATAATCGCTGCCGTCAATCGGATGCTTGAAGAGCACCACGTCGCCGCGTTCCGGACTGGATGCGAAGATCCGGCCCCGGATCAGCGGGAAGGAATTGCGGCTGTAGCCATAAGACCATTTCGCCGCGAGCAGCTGGTCGCCATTAATCAGACCGGGCATCATGCTCTCGCTCGGAATATTGAACGGAGAGAAGATGAAGCTGCGGAAGATCACCACGATCAGCACCAGCTTGAGCAGGAAAACGAAGAAATTTCCGTCCTCCTTCTCGGTTCTGGGCTTGGTCACTTCAGGGGCCGCGACCTGATTCGCCGGAGTTGCGTCGGTCATAATACAGTCTCGGCTGAGGTATGCGCAGGGGCGTGGACGGCGGGATTCGAGCGGCTGGTCATCATCGCGGCCCGAAAATCGTATGCGGAGGGGTGTGGAGGGTTCCAAATCATCGACGCAGTCCCTACCCGCGTGGGGCAGGCCTAGGAAAGGATTTTCACGTGAATGATGCAGTTGCCGCGGTTTGGACGAAACTGGAGGCGAGCCCGCGCCGGACCCTGACCGAGCTGTTTTCTGCGAGTGACCGGCTGAAATTGCTGTCGGACCGCCTCGAATGGGGCGAGGAAGTGGACCAGGGCGGGATGCTGTGCGACTGGTCGAAAACGCACCTCGACGCGGAATTGCTCGGCCTGTTCGAGGAACTTGCCGCCGCTGCCGGTTTCGATGGCAAGCGCGAAGAATTGTTCGCCGGCACAAAAATCAACAACACCGAGGACCGCGCTGCCGAACATACGGCGCAGCGCGGCGTGGGTGAGGAAGCCTCGGTCGAAGAAGCGCAGGCACTGCATCTGCGGATGAAGATGCTGGTCGACGCCATTCACGAAGGCGCGCTGGGGCCGGTCAAGCATCTGATCCACATCGGCATCGGCGGATCGGCCCTCGGCCCCGCGCTGGCGGTGGACGCCCTATCCCGCGATCTTGCGCTGGTCGATGTCCATGTGGTGTCGAACATCGACGGGGTCGCGCTGGAAGCGGCGTTTGCCGCCTGCGATCCCGCGACAACGATGATCGCGATCGCGTCCAAGACATTCACCACCATCGAAACCATGACCAATGCGCAAAGTGCGCTGAAATGGCTGCGCGATAGCGGCGTTTCCGATCCCGGCGGGCGGGTGGTGGCATTGACCGCCAATCCCGATGCGGCGGTCGAGTGGGGCGTCGACGAAACACGGGTACTGCCCTTTCCCGAAACGGTCGGGGGGCGGTATTCGCTGTGGTCCTCGATCGGCTTTCCGGTCGCGGTTTCGGTGGGCTGGGACGATTTCGCGCAGATGCTCACGGGCGCGGCGGCGGTCGATCGGCATTTTCGCGACACGGACGGAGCGGCCAATCTGCCACTGCGCGCGGCCTTTGCCGATCTCTATTACACCCAACTGCGCGGCTGCCAGACCCGCGCCGTATTTGCCTATGACGAGCGGCTCGGCCTGTTTCCCGATTATCTCCAGCAATTGGAGATGGAGAGCAACGGCAAGTCCGTGACGGCCGAGGGCGAGCCGGTAACCCGCCCAACCGCGCCGATTACCTGGGGCGGAGTGGGGACCGATGCGCAGCACGCGGTGTTCCAGCTGCTTCACCAGGGCACCCATCTGATTCCGGTTGATTTCATCGCCAGCATCGCCCCGGGCGACGATCTTGACCCGGCGCATCACCGCATCCTGCTGACCAACTGCTTCGCGCAAGGTGCTGCACTGATGGCCGGGCAGACGAGCGAGGATCCCGCCCGCAGTTTCGCCGGCGACCGGCCCAGCGCAACCTTCCTGTGCGACGATCTCGACGCGGCGACACTGGGCGCGCTGATTGCGTTCCACGAACACCGCACTTTCGCCAACGCCGTGTTGCTGGGGATCAATCCGTTCGACCAGTTCGGCGTCGAGCTAGGCAAGGCGATTGCGAAGAAGATCGAAGCTGGCGGTAACAAATTCGACGCCAGCACCGAAGCCCTGCTGGCTGCTGCGGGACTGTAATAGCGAAAGGTTGCTCAATGCCCGAATACGATTACGACCTCTTCACGATCGGTGCCGGTTCCGGCGGGGTGCGCGCTTCGCGCGTGGCCGCTGCGCATGGCGCGAAGGTGGCGGTGGCGGAGGAGCATCAGGTCGGCGGGACCTGCGTCATTCGCGGCTGCGTGCCCAAGAAAATGTTGGTCTATGGCGCGCATTTTGCGGAAGATCTGGTGGATGCCAGAAACTTCGGCTGGGATATTGGCGAAACCAAATTCGACTGGGTCCGACTGCGCGATCATGTGCTGAAGGACGTCGCCCGGCTGAGCGGGCTGTATACCGAAACGCTCGAAAGTCACGATGTCGAGATTTTCCACGAGCGGGCCGAGATTACCGGCGATCACCAGATCACGCTGGCCAGCGGCAAGGTGGTGACCGCGAAATATATCCTGATCTCCACCGGCGCGCGCCCATCGCTGCTCGATTTTCCGGGCAGCGAACATGCCATTACCTCGAACGAGGCGTTCCATCTCGACGAATTGCCGAAGCGGGTGATCATCGCCGGCGGCGGGTATATCGCCAACGAATTCGCCGGCATTTTCAACGAATTCGGCAGCAAGGTCTGCATCGTCAACCGGTCGGATGTCCTGCTGCGCAGCTATGACGAGAGCTTGCGCGACCGGCTGCTGCAAATCAGCCTGACGAAGGGTATCGATTTCAAATTCCACACCAGTTTCAAGTCGATCGAGAAACAGGATGACGGCACACTGCTGGTCAAATTCGATGGCTGCGATGATCAGGTGGTGGATCTGGTCATGTTCGCCACCGGACGCGACCCGAATATCGAGGGACTTGGGCTGGAGACCGTCGGCGTCGAGACGGGCAAGAAGGGAGAAATCGTGGTCGACGAATATTCGAAGACCAACGTCGATTACATCTATGCGGTGGGCGATGTAACCAACCGCGTCCAGCTTACGCCCGTCGCCATACGCGAGGGGCAGGCCTTCGCCGACACTGTGTTCAACAACGATCCCAGAACGATCGATTATGACTGCATTCCCAGCGCGGTGTTCAGCCATCCCCCGATTGCCGCAGTCGGCATGACCGAGGGCGAAGCCCGCAACAAATTGGGGTCCATCAAGGTCTATCAGTCGGATTTCCGGCCGATGAAAAACGTTGTCGCGGGCCGGAACGAGCGGGGCCTGTACAAGATGATTTGTGACGCGGAGACCGGCAGGATCGTGGGCATCCACATGATCGGTCCCGAAGCTCCGGAAATCATGCAGGGCGCAGCGGTGGCAGTGAAGGCCGGGCTGACCAAGGCCGATTTTGACGCGACCGTGGCAATTCATCCGACCATGGCGGAAGAGCTTGTCCTGATGAAGTAAGTTGCCGCCTGCAACCGTTGGTTCTACTGCCTCGCGGCAAGGGAGAAGCATCATGGCGGGTACGGTCCTGGTCACCGGCGGAACAGGCTATATCGCAGGCGAGTTGATCGACCAGTTGCTGGCGCGCGGCTGGAGCGTTCGCACGACGGTTCGCTCCAGGTCCAGAAGCGAAACCCGTCTGCACGCGCGTTGGCCAGGGGCGGGTGACAGGATGCAAGTGTTCGAGGCCGATTTGTTGGCTGATGCCGGCTGGGCGGAGGCGAACGAGGGCTGCACCCATGTGGCCCACGTGGCCTCGCCATTCCCGCTGGCCGTCCCGAAGAACGAGGACGATCTGATCGTCCCGGCCCGCGAAGGCACTTTGCGCGCCCTCCGGTTTGCCCATGCGGCAGGGGTTGCGCGGTTCGTCCAGACGAGCTCCGCCGCGGCCAGGGCCTATGGCCAGCCGCCGGGCCGGACCCGCTTCGACGAGAGCGACTGGACCGATGTCGAGAACCCGGGGACGGCAGCCTATCCCAAATCCAAGACCATCGCCGAACGTGCAGCCCGCGATTGGACCGCCGAACACGCGCCGGAGATGGTGTTCTGCAGCATCAATCCGGTCGCCGTGCTCGGCCCGGTGCATGACGACGATCTGTCCACCTCGATCGAGTTCGTGAAAAAGGCGCTCGACGGGTCGATGCCGATGATTCCCGATGTCGGGGTCGGGATCGTCGATGTGCGCGATGTCGCCGCGCTTCATGTGCTGGCGCTGGAAGCTCCGGACGATCTGGTTCGGAATGAGCGGTTTGCCGCTTCCGGTCCGTTCGTCTGGCTTGCCGATATTGCCCGAATACTAAGGGAGCACCTGCCTCCGCTGCAGGCCCGCAAGGTGCCGACGCGGCGAATGCCTGATTTCCTGGTGCCGGTGCTGGCGCTGTTCATGCCGGAAATGCGCCAGCTGAAGTCGGAGATGGGCCGGGTCCGCGAAATCGATGCGGGCCACGCCATGAAAACCCTCGGCTGGACGATGATCGACAGCGAGAAAACCATCCTCGATACGGCGCGAAGCCTGATCGATCAGCGAATTGTGAAACTGTAATGGACATCACGGGAAAGACGATCCTGCTGACCGGCGGCACGGCTGGCATCGGCGCGGCCATGGCGCGGCAACTGGCCGAGAAGGGCGCGAGTGTGATCGTGACCGGGCGTTCTGCCGAGGGTCTCGCCAGGGCACGAGAGCAGGGGTTCGAGGCGATTGCGGCCGACCTGTCCGGTCCCGGCGGTGCGCAGGCTATCCTGGAGGCCTTGGGGGATCGCCCGATCGATATTCTGATCAACAATGCCGGGCAGGGTGTCGATCATGATTTCCGCGCTTCGCCGCCCGATATCGGCGCTGCGGATGACTGTATCTACGCCAATTTCAACTCCCCCGTCCGGCTGATTGCCGCCCTGCTGCCGCGCTTGAAGCAGCGGCCGGAAGCGGCGATCGTCAACGTCACCAGCGGCCTTGCGATAGCGCCCAACACCGGATCGGCGGTCTATTGCGCCACCAAGGCGGCCCTGCGCAGTTACACCCTCGCGCTCCGGGCGCAATTGTCGGGCTGTAATGTCCATGTCGTGGAAGCGCTGCCGCCGGTGGTGGCGACCCAGATGACGGCAGGGCGCGGCGGCATAAAGATGCCGGCTTCAGACTGCGCCGCGCAGATCATCCGTGCGATCGAGCGAAACGATCATGAAGCCAATGTCGGGATGGTCAAAGTACTGCGGACGGTGCATTCGCTCTCGCCGAAACTGGCTGGCAAGATCATGCTGCGTTTTTGACATCGTGCATTCCTATGCACTGGACTATGGCACTGGATCGAAACCCTGTTCGCCCCGCACTTGACCCTACGGGTTGCGCGTGGCTAGGCACGGCCACGCAATTCGAGGGATCTGAATGTCCGCCAATATCGCCGAAATGGAACGCCGCCGCCAAGCTGCCCGGATGGGCGGCGGGCAGAAGCGGATCGACGTGCTGCTCGACGAGGGCAGTTTCGAAGAACTCGACATGTATGTCGAGCACGACTGCGCCGATTTCGGCATGGCGGAGCAGAAAATCCCCGGTGACGGGGTGGTTACCGGCAGCGGCACTATCAACGGCCGGCTGGTCTATGTCTTCAGCCAGGATTTCACCGT
>NZ_JAXMJI010000052.1:0-7807 GCF_034376665.1 Allopontixanthobacter sp.
TTCCAACATGGAAACGGTGCATATCGCGGCCTATTCGCATCTGCTCGACACCATCGGGATGCCCGAAAGCGAATACGGCATGTTCCTCGAATATGAGGAGATGAAGGCGAAGCACGATTATCTGCAGGAATTCGGGGTCGACACGGACGAGGATATCGCCCGCACGCTGGCGATGTTCGGCGGTTTTACCGAAGGGCTGCAGCTGTTCGCCAGTTTTGCGATGCTGATGAATTTCCCGCGCTTCAACAAGATGAAGGGCATGGGGCAGATCGTCAGCTGGTCCGTGCGCGACGAATCGCTGCATTGCGAAGGCATCACCCGCCTGTTCCACGCCTTCACCCAGGAACGTGATTGCCTGACCAAAGCGGTCAAGGAAGACATCATGGATGCGTGCCAGAAAACCGTGCGGCTGGAAGACGCCTTCATCGACCTGGCGTTCGAGGACGGCCCCGTCCCCGGCATGACGCCGAAGGAAATCAAGCACTACATCCGCTACATCGCCGACTGGCGCCTCAGCCAGCTGGGCCTGCCGGCGATCTACATGGTCGAAGACCACCCGCTCCCCTGGCTCGCCCCGCTGCTGAACGGGGTGGAACACGCCAACTTCTTCGAAACCCGCGCCACCGAATATTCGAAGGGCGCAACCCGGGGCAATTGGCAGGACGTGTGGAGCAGCTTCGACAAACGCCAGGCCGCCAAGAAAGGCGACGAAGCGAATGATGCGGCTGCGGATGACGGGCCGGGGTTGTTCGGGGATGATGCTGGTGCGGGAAGTGTGGCGGCGGAGTAGGGGTGGGTGGCTCAAGCCGAACTCTCTGCAGGGATCGTTTATGGCGTTGATCGATGTCCTCAATGTGGCGTAGCTACGCCGCTGCTAGAGAAGGTGGACAAGTGTCATCTACACTATGTAGATTCTTATACCTATGGCAATGAATATTGGTATTTCACAGCGAGTTGCTCGCGGTGTAAGAACCATGTGCTGTTTTATGGTGCCAAAGAAAGAGACAGCGGTCGCGAAGAGCCTAAAGAGCTAAGTATTATTAGATCATTTCCAAATTTGGAAAAAGCTGCTGAAGAGCTACCTCAAAAGGCGGCGAAGTTCTTACAACAAGCGTTGGAGTCTAAGCATGCGCCAGACGGAGCGCTAATGCTTGCGGCGTCTGCTATCGATGCCATGCTAAAGGATAAAGGATTCAAGGCAGGGACTCTTTATCAGCGAATCCAAAAAGCGCACAAAGATGGCCTTTTGACGATGGACATGGAGGCGTGGGCTCACGAAATGCGATTGAGCGCGAACGAGCCGCGTCATGCAGATGATGAATTTGATGGCGCTACTACCGAAGATGCGGAACAAATATTAGCCTTCGCGAAGGCGTTAGGCCAGTACCTGTATGTCTTGCCAGCACAAGTTAAACGATGGCAGACAAAGGCGGTCGAACCAGGGAATCCCGGGGAAAGTGTTCCTGTTGCCCAGACGTTACCGTGACGAGTTCCGGGCGTGACGAGTTCCGGGGACAGTAAACTTAATTCCAGAGCCGAATTCCGGGGACAGTATACTTAATCCCAGAACCAAGCTCACACTGATGTTCCTGCTCAATCCATAACCCCCGCCGATTGAACCGTTTGAAGAAGTGATTTCTCACGCAGAGGCACAGAGGCGCGGAGGGGTTGCGCTTTGTCCCGCACCGGGCCTCTTGTGACCTCAAAATCGAGAGCGCGGCTGCGCCGCAGGCACCCAATCTCCGCGTCTCTGCGCCTCCGCGTGAACCCGCCCTCGGCGCTGCCATAATTGCTCAACTATTTCAGACGTAAAGCAGGCGCATGGACCTGCTGAACCCCGAATATGTGAGCTACTGGCTGATCGCCGTGAACTTCGCCACTTTCGCGGCCTTCGGGATCGACAAGGCGAAGGCGGAACGCGGCGCGCGGCGGATATCGGAAGCGGCGCTGCTGCAATGGGCCTTCTTCGGCGGCACCCCGGCCGCCTATGCCGCGCGGCAGCTGTTCCGGCACAAGACCCGCAAGCAGCCGTTCTCCAACAATCTGCACATGATGGCGATCATCCAGATTTCCGCGCTTGCGGGCCTGCTGGTCTATTTCGCCTGAAGGCCCCGCCCCCGCTCAATCTCCCCGCCGCACCAATAGCGGCATCACTCCAAATCCGATCTGGCCTGCCAAGCCATAGATTCCGGGAACGGCAAACAGAGCGGCGAACCACTCCGCAATTCCGGTGCCGGACAGCGCGCGGGACAGAATTGCCTCGGCCAGCATCAACAGGGCGAAGGCGGTCCCGCCCATCAGCGCGGCGTCTCCGCTGCTCGTAATATCGAACCGGCGGGTCAGCCAGCGCGCGGCGAAGTAGCTGGCTGCCAGCATCACCGGCAATTCGGCCAGAACTGCGGCGACCTCCCCCATCATCGGCGCCATCCATATGACGCGCAATGTGCCCAGCGCAAAGCCGAGCAAAAAGATCAGCGCGAAATGGCTCCCGGCGGCTTTGATCGGGCTGGTCCTCATCGCGTGATCCTATCACTCCCGCTGCGGCCCGCCAAAATGTTGAGAATTCCGGGGACTGTGAACTTAATCCCAGGACCAGGATCTCAATGATGTTCCCGCTCAATCCTTAACCCCCGCCGACCGAACCGTTTGAAGAAGTGATTTCTCACGCGGAG
Organism: Allopontixanthobacter sp.; assembly: GCF_034376665.1. Classification (NCBI taxonomy): domain Bacteria; kingdom Pseudomonadati; phylum Pseudomonadota; class Alphaproteobacteria; order Sphingomonadales; family Erythrobacteraceae; genus Allopontixanthobacter; species Allopontixanthobacter sp. The sequence goes on from NZ_JAXMJI010000052.1 coordinate 2,673, forward strand.
GCGCGGAGGCGCAGAGGGGTTGCGCTTTGCCCCGCACCGGGCCTCCTGTGGACTCGAAAGCGTGAGCGCGGCTGCGCCGCAGGCACCAATTCTCCGCGTCTCCGCGCCTCCGCGTGAACCAATAGGCCTTTAGGCCCGCTCCGCCGCGCCGAAGAACCGGCACAAATTGATTTGGCGCAAGGTAGCGGGCGGCGGGCGTGCTAGGGCGGGGGACAAGCATGAAAGGCTTTTTCCCGATGTCCAACACTCCGCACGATCTTCACGCCGAATTTCCCGATGACACCGCGGCGCTGCACACGCTCAAGCTGGAGGACGCCCATTTCCGCAAGCTGGCGGAGGAATATCACGAGGTGAACGGCGAAATTCACCGCAGCGACGCGGAAATCTCTCCGGTGTCGGACGAACATTCCGAGGAACTGAAGAAACGCCGCCTCGCCCTGCTGGACGAAATATCCACCATGGTGATCGCCGCGAAAGCCTAGACCCGCAAACCCGGCCCCCCTCCGCAGCGCCGCGCGCGCCAAAATGCCGCAACCGCCTTTCCTCGGGCGCGCCAAGCCGCTAAGCGCGCCGGGGCAAGGTTGAGGATTTCGGGCATGGCGGAAACGGCGGACAGGGCAGACAGCGTGGCGGAGGACAGGACCATCCTGGCCAAGGCGGAAACGCTGATCGAGGCGCTGCCCTATTTCCAGCGCTACAAGGGCCGCACCTTCGTGGTGAAATACGGCGGCCACGCGATGGGCGATCCCAAGGCCGCGCGCGAATTTGCCGAGGATGTGGTGCTGCTGAAAGCGGTCGGCATCAATCCGGTGGTGGTCCACGGCGGCGGGCCGCAGATCGGCGCGATGCTGAAACGGCTCGGGGTCGAAAGCAGCTTCGTCGACGGGCTGCGGGTGACCGACAAGGCGACCGCGGACATTGCCGAAATGGTCCTCTCGGGCGCGATCAACAAGGAGTTGGTTGGCTGGATCGCGGCGGCGGGCGGCAAGGCGATCGGCATTTCGGGCAAGGACGGCGGGCTGGTGACGGCCACCAAGGTGGAACGCACCACCAAGGATCCGGACAGCAATATCGAACGGGCGATCGACCTCGGCTTCGTGGGCGAGCCTTCGGCGGTGGACACGACCATTCTCGACACCGTCAGCGCGGCGGGGATGATCCCGGTGGTCGCCCCGATCGGCGCGGGCGCGGACGGGCATACCTACAACATCAACGCCGACACCATGGCCGGCGCGATTGCCGCGGCGCTGGGCGCGGCGCGGCTGTTCCTGCTGACCGATGTGAAGGGCGTGCTCGACAAATCGGGCACGCTGCTGACCGATCTCGACCCCGCCGCGATCGCCCGGCTGCGCGCCGACGGCACCATCAGCGGCGGGATGATTCCGAAGCTGGAAACCTGTATTCACGCGGTAGAAAGCGGCTGCGATGCAGCGGTTGTTCTCGACGGGCGCGTGCCCCATGCCATGCTGCTGGAATTCTTCACCAGCCGCGGGGCCGGCACCCTGATCAGAAAGGCGTAAGATATGAAAAATTCGGTATTCCTCCGGTTGACCCTCCCGCCCGCATTGGCACTGGCTCTGGCCGGATGCGGGGATGCGGTCGATCCCGGTCCGGCGGCGGAAACGGACGGGGCCGAAGTCGTCGCGATGACCAATTACGAACCCGCGCTGGTCGAACTGCCCAAGGCGTTCTCGAGCCCGGACTGCGCCGTGGTCGCGGGGGCCTACGCCCAGGCGCTGGCCGAGAAGCGGTTTCCCGTAGCGGCGCAGGCCTGGGCCGAACCGGTGGGCACGGACAAGCTGGCGCTGGGTTACGAAAAATACGGCAAACCAGCCCTCCAGATCGGGCAGGCGCGCGAGGAAGGCGCTGCCGGATCGCTGTTTTGCGAGGTCACCGTGACCCTGCGCGACAGCGACAATCCGCAATCCCCCCTGAAGCAAGGCACGATCTCCTTCCGCCGCGCCAATAATGTGCCCGGGGCCACCCCGGACCAGCTGCGCTGGCGGATCGTGGGCAGCACGATCGACCAGGAACTGACCGGCGCGGCAAAAACTCCGCCGGGCTGATGCGTATTATGCGGTTGATACAGTCCGCGTTCGTCCTGTATCAGCGTCCCGTTCCACCATCCAATATCCGCGAAGCCCCAGCCGGAAGGACCTTCCCTTGTTCCTGATAGTCGATATCCTCTCCATGCTCGTCAACGTGCTGGTCATGCTGATCATCGTGCAGTTCATCATCGGATTGCTGTTCGCCTTCAACGTAATCAACCCGGGCAATGAATTCCTCCGCCAGATCTACGATTCGATCAATTCGCTGCTCGAACCCGTGCTGAACCCGATCCGGCGCATCCTGCCCGCGACCGGGGCGATCGACTTTTCTCCGCTGGTGCTGATCATCGGCCTGCAGATCGTGATGCGGATATTGCTCGAAGTCGCGTACACCACGGCGTGATGACCGAGGCGCCCCCCGTTCGCACGGCCGCGATCATCGACGGCAAGGCCGCTGCGCTAACGCTGCGCGAGAAGGTCGGCAGACTTGCCGCCGAGTTCGAGGCGAAAGTCGGCCGCAAACCCGGCCTCGCGGTGGTGCTGGTGGGGAATGATCCGGCCAGCCAGGTCTATGTCGGGTCCAAGGGCAAGGCGACGCTGGCGGCGAACATGAACAGCTTCGAACACCGCCTGCCCGAGGGTGTCGCGGGCGAGGAATTGCTGGCGCTGGTCGAACGGCTGAACGCGGACCCTGCGGTCGACGGCATCTTGGTGCAATTGCCGCTGCCCGCGCATCTCGACGAACAGGCGGTCATCTCGGCCATTTCGCCGGACAAGGACGTCGACGGGTTCCACGTGATCAACGCGGGCCGGCTGTCCGTGGGTCAGGCGGGTTTCGTGCCCTGCACCCCGCTCGGCTGCATGATGTTGCTGACGGAACGACTGGGCGATCTGTCCGGGCTGGAAGCGGTGGTGATCGGCCGGTCCAACATCGTCGGCAAGCCGATGGCGCAATTGCTGCTGGACGCCAACGCTACCGTCACCATCGCGCACAGCCGGACGAAGAACCTGCCCGAAATGGTCCGCCGCGCCGATATCGTGGTGGCTGCAGTAGGGCGGGCGGAAATGATCGGGCGCGACTGGATCAAGCCGGGCGCGACGGTGATCGATGTCGGGATCAATCGTCTGCCGCCGGAACCCGGTGCGGACAGGGGCCGGCTGGTGGGCGATGTCGCCTTTGACGAGGTGAGCGAAATTGCCGGGGCGATCACCCCGGTGCCGGGCGGGGTCGGCCCGATGACCATCGCCGTTCTGCTGCGCAACACGCTGGTCGCCGCGCACCGGAATGCCGGGATCGAGCTGGCGGAGAGCGCGCTATGAGATTTGTTGCAGCCTTTGGCCTGTCGCTGGCCGCATCCCTCGCGCTGGCATCCTGCGCTGGCTCGGGCGGCCCCCGCAGGACGCTGGACCCCGTCGCCAACCCCAGCGAAGTGGTGGCGGTTGAGCTCGCTTTCGCCCGCGCTGCGCGGGAGGACGGCCAATGGACCGCGTTCCGCAAATTCGCCGCCGATGGTGCGCTGATTTTCGGCCGCGGCGGCGCGTTCGAAGCCAAGCCGTGGCTCGCCAAGCAGCAGAATCCGCCGCAATCGGTCAGCTGGCAGCCGCTGGCGGTGTGGTCCAGCTGCGATGGCTCGCTGGCGGTGACGCAGTTTAGCTTCACTGATCCGCATGACGGTACTACGGGCCTCGGCCACACCGTGTGGCAGCGGCAGCGGGGGGGCGAATACCGCTGGGTGTTCGACTTTGGCTGGCCAACCGGGGAGACAACCCCCGAACCCGACATGATCTCTGCCAAGGTCGCCGAATGTGGTCCCGGCGCAGCGGTTCTGGCAGATGCGGGTGAAATGCGGCGGTCCGCTGACGGTACGCTGGGTTGGAGCTTTGCCTTCACCGGCGAGGGAACGCGCAATTTCACCGTGTGGACGGCGCAGCAGGGCGGCATGATGACGCGGGTGATCGACGTTTCGATCCCCCCCGCACCCCAGCCATGATCGAGCTCTATCTCTCCGCCTTTATTACCCTGTTCGTGGTGATCGATCCGCCCGGCTGCGCGCCGATCTACGCGGGTCTGACCCGCGATGCAGCCCCGGCGCAGCAGCGGTTCATGGCAATCAAGGCCTGCCTGATAGCAGGCGCGATCCTGCTCGGCTTTGCGCTCTTCGGCGAAAAACTGCTGTCGGCGCTGCATATCGAACTGAGTGCCTTCCGGATCGCGGGAGGGATCATGCTGTTCATGATCGCGCTCGACATGGTGTTTGAAAAGCGCACCCAGCGGCGCGAGGAACGGGCCGAAAAGATCATGGGCACGCCCGAGGTGGAGGATGTTTCGGTGTTCCCCATGGCCATGCCGATGCTGGCGGGACCGGGCGCGATTGCCTCGATCATGCTGCTGGTGGGCGGTTCGTCCGGCATCGAAAGCACGCTGGTGATACTGGCCGCGCTGGCATCGGTGCTGCTGCTGACGATGTTCGCGCTGATGGCCGCGAGCCCGCTGATGCGGTTGTTCGGTGCCTCGGTGGAGGCGGTCATTACGCGGCTGCTCGGGGTGTTGCTGGCGGCGCTGGCCGCGCAATATGTGATCGACGGGCTGCGGGAAAGCTTCGGGATCTAGCGAGCCCCGTTTACTGCAGCGTCACCCGGTCATCGTCCCCGTCACGTCGGCCGAAGAACTGCATCAGCTGGACCAGCAATTCGCAGCGCGTGGAAATGTCGTCCGCTTCCAGCAGCGCCTGTTTTGCCGCCGGGTCGAAGGGTGCGATCTGGGACACACCGTTGATCAGCGACATATCGTCGAGCCGTGCCACCGACTCCCAGTCGACGCTGTAACCCTGTGCATCGGCAAAGCGCCGCGCCTCGCGCTCGAACCCGGCGCGTTCGACACTGCTGAGCGCCTCGTTTTCGTCATCCTCGATCAACTCGGCTTCGATCTGACGGAACGGGGTGGTGACATCCAGTTCGCGGATGACGCGGAATCGCTGCTCGCCTTCCAGCACCAGGTTGAACCGGCCATCGTCGAGCGCCTCGAATTCGCCGATTCGCCCGACGCAGCCGACAGAGAACAGCGGCGCGCCTTCTGCCGGGCGCTGC
>NZ_JAXMJI010000053.1:0-9753 GCF_034376665.1 Allopontixanthobacter sp.
CCATCGCATCCGTTTCGTTCTCGTGCGCGGTATGGCCTTCCTGCCAGAGGAATTCCGAGGTGCGCAGGAACATGCGGGTGCGCATTTCCCAGCGCACGACATTGGCCCATTGGTTGACCATGATCGGCAGGTCGCGCCAGCTCTGCAGCCAGCGTGAAAAAGCGGTGCCGATCACCGTTTCCGATGTGGGGCGCACGACCAGCGGTTCTTCGAGCTTGGCTTCAGGATCGACGACCAGCGCGCCGTCCTCCATCTTCAGCCGATGGTGCGTAACGACCGCCATCTCCTTGGCAAAGCCTTCGACATGCTCCGCCTCGCGCTCGAAATTGGACAGCGGGATGAAGATCGGGAAGTAGCAATTGTCGTGCCCGGTGGCCTTGATCCGGTCGTCCATCAGGCGCTGGATACGCTCCCAGATGCCGTAGCCCCACGGCTTGATGACCATACAACCGCGGACACCGGATTCCTCCGCCAGATCCGCAGCGGAGATGACCTCCTGATACCAGGCGGCAAAATCATCGGCGCGGCGCGCGGTCAGGGCGTGACGGATATTGGACAAGGAAGTTCCGTTCAGGATTAGGCGGAAAAAAGTGCAGTTAATGCACGGTTGCACAAGGTCAAGCGCGCACCTATTTGCTCAGTTCGTCCAGTTTCTTCTGCATGGCCGCCATCTGCTGGCGGAGTTCGGTAAGCTCCGTTTTTTCGTCAGTTTGTGCCGGTCCGTCGGTTTTTGCCGGTTCGCCGGCAGTGCCCGGCATGAACGCCTTTGTCGCGGCGCGCATCATGGCCATGTTGCTTTCCGCCAGCTTCGCCAGCGGGTTGTTGCCGATGTTGGTGCGCAGCGCTTCGTGCAGTTTCGCCTGGTTCTCGCGAAAGTTGACCATTGCTGCTTCGAGGTAGTGCGGCATCATGGATTGCATCGAATTGCCATACATCCCGATCAGGTCGCGAAGGAAGCTGACCGGCAGCATATGTTCGCCGCTCGCTTCTTCCTCCATGATAATCTGGGTCAGGATGGAATGCGTGATGTCGTCGCCGCTTTTCGCATCCAGGACTTTGAAATCCGTTCCTGCGCGCGTCATTTTCGACAGATCGTCAAGCGTGATGTAGCTCGACGAGCTTGTATTATAGAGCCGCCGGTTGGCGTATTTCTTGATTATGACGGTATCACCGTCCTTTTGATCACGCTTGGCCATGCAGGAACCCTGTTTCTAACTATACGAGAACTCATAGCAGTTGCAGCATGTGCAGTGCAACATATTCGCCAGGCGCTCTGTCAGCGGCGGTATCTCGGACCCAGGGTAGTTAGCAGTTCATATTGCGACAAGCCGCTGGTTCGTGATGCTTCGGGTAAGTCGAAGGGGATTTCGACCCAATCCCCCTCGCGCAGATGCGGCGCAGCAGAAATGTCGATGACGACCATATCCATCGACACCTTGCCGAGCAGCGGCAGACGCGCGCCGCCCGATGCCAGCGCACCCTTTCCGGTCCAGCATCGCAGGAACCCGTCTGCATAACCCAGGGAGACGACGCCCACGTCCATCTTTCGGGTTGCGGTGAAGACCGCATTATATCCTACAGTATCGCCGGGATTGAGCTGACGCCGCTGCAGGATAGCCGCTTCGGGCTTTGCCACCGGAGCAATCCGGCCAGCAAGTTCGGGCCGCGGAACGCCGCCATACAAGGCTAGCCCGGGACGGGTCAGGCCGAAGGCATATTCCGGTCCAAGCGCGATCCCCGCGCTGTTGGCCAGACTGAGCCTCCGTGCCGGTATTTGCTGCGCGGCCTGTCTGAACCGCTGAAGCTGCACGGCGTTGAGGTCGCTGTTCTCGTCCGCCGAGGCCAGATGCGACATCAGAACATCGATCTCGAGATTGTGCAGGGCCGGATCGCCGATTTCCGACAGCGACAGCCCCAGGCGGTTGATCCCGCTATCGATCATTACATCGCAAAGCCCGCCGCCGGTATTTAGCCACAGACGGACCTGATGGAGGCTGTTGAGGACTGGTTTTACGCCCGTAGTGCGAGCGAATGCGGCATCGGCCTCATTGAGCGGACCATGCAGGACTGACACCGTTTCCGGGGCGGCGTGTTTTATCACCGCGGGAACCTCGCTCCAATGTGCCACGAAGAAACTGCGCGCACCTGCTTCGAGCAAAGTCGGGACTACGCTCGTCACCCCCAGTCCGTAGGCGTTTGCCTTGACCGCCGCTCCCGCTTCGGCCGAGCCGGAGAGCCGGTCCAGCAACCGCCAGTTTTCCGCCAGCGCATGATGGTCCAGCCCCAGCCGCAAGGTCGGCGGGGGAAGCTCGGCCGATGGGTCAGGCATTATCGCTGAAATCGCGCGGCGGCCCACCCTGGATGCCCCACCAGGCAACGAGCATTCCGAACCCGACGACGGCCCAGGTGTACCATAGTCCTGCATAGGCGTTACCGGTCGTCGCGATGATGTAACCGGCGATCAGGGGAAGAAATCCGCCAAGATAACCCGCACCGATATGGTAGGGGATCGACATCGAGCTGTAGCGGATGCGCGCCGGGAACATTTCGCACAGCAGCGCCGCCACCGACCCGTAAGTAAGCGCAGACAAGCTGCCCAGAACTATCAGCAATGCGACGATGCCGAGGATGTTCTGCAGTGGCGGAGTTTGTCGTTCGAAGCTGTACCCCTGTTCCTGGAGCAAGCTCTGGACATAGGGTTTGCGCTCCGCCGCGCCGAGATCGACGCCCTCGGAAAGATCGTACTGCGCCGCGCCTACATTGAGGTTGACCGGCGTCTTGCTCGGACCGGCGGTTACCGCATCCAGTTGCCGCACGGTGTACGGGATGCCCAGCGATGTCAGATCCTGCAGCAGCTTGCCGCAATCCGTGTCCTGATCGTTGGCGAAAGGATTATAGTCGCACGCCATCCCGGTGACCACGACAGGCGCATTGCTCGCACTCGCCCGGAGTCCCGGATTGGCAAGCGCTCCGATGCCCCAGAAAATCGGAAACAGCAGCAACAGCGTCAGCCCGGCCCCGATCATGATCGGCTTTTTGCGGCCCACCCGGTCGGACCATTTGCCTACGACCACATAGAAGCCGAGCGAAAGGGACCCGGCGACCAGCAAAATGATTTCCACCAGGCCTTCGTTCATCCGCATCGGGCCGCGCAGGAACGATAGTCCGGAGAAGAACGCAGTGTACCAGATCACGGTCAGAATGCCGGTCACGCCGAACAGGGCGACGAAAATGCGCTTGGGATTGCCCGGATAGGTGAAACTTTCGATGAACGGGTTTTCCGCCGTTTCGCCAGCTTCCTTCATCGCCTGGAAGACCGGGCTTTCCGACAGCTTAAGCCGCATCCACAGCGACAGGGCGAGCAGGATGATCGAAAGCAGGAACGGCACCCGCCAGCCCCAGGCCGCGAACTCCTCTGCCGGAATCAGGAACCGGCATATCAGGACGACGGCGATACTGAGCACGAACCCCCCCGCCACGCTGGCCTGGATAAAGCTGGTATAAAGGCCGCGCTTGTCCGGCGGTGCGTGTTCGGCGACATAGATTGCCGCGCCGCCATATTCACCGCCCAGCGCAAGGCCCTGCAGGATTCGAAGCAGAATCACGATGATCGGCGCGGCGATGCCGATCGTGGCGGCGTTGGGGATCAGACCCACCCCGGCGGTCGCGATGCCCATCAGGGTTACCGTCACCAGAAACGTGTATTTGCGCCCCAGCTTGTCGCCTAGATAGCCGAACAGGATCGCGCCAAGCGGACGGAACCCGAAGCCGACGGCAAAGCCGGCCCAGACCAGCAGCATTTCCAGCGTTTCATTGTCCGAGGGAAAGAACGCCGCCCCGATCAGGGCAGCCAAGGTCCCGTAAATGAAGAAATCATACCATTCGAACACCGTTCCTGCAGAGGAGGCGGCGATGACCAGCCGGATTTCCTTGGCCGTGGGGTTGTGGGCTGTTTCGGGCAATGCACCCGTGGCCGCAATCTCGCTCATGGTGCCTTCATTCCCCCGGGCTTCAACTCCGCCCCGCACTTTGCTTGCGGGCTACAAGGCGCCGCTTTAGCCCGCTTGTCCGGCCTTGCAAAGCGCGGTGGCGGCGGCCTTCCACGGTAAAACTATGGCCCCGTGCCGGCCGCTGTGATGGCGCGCTGGCACAAGTGCCGCCAATCCGGGCCATGCGGGCAGATCGCCCGCCTTGCCCAACCACAGTTCAAGCTGCTTCAGCGCTTCCGCGATATTCTCGGCTGTCCTGCCCACGGCTCCCTTTGCAAAAATCGCCGCCGAGGCCTGTCCCACCGCGCAGGCCGTAACCCGCAATCCGACGGTTTCGATGCGGCGTTCCCCGTCGATCGCCAAGGCGAGTTCCAGACTGCTCCCGCATGTCCGCGAACGGGCTTCGCCGATTAGCGGAAGCGCCGGATTGTAGGGATAATTCGCCAGATTCACCGCCAGCGCCAGAAGTTCGGGAGTATAGAGCTTCGTCGGGCTGGAGAGGCTCATCGCTCTGGAACGGCAACATCGTCGCTGCGCAATTGGGCGCGCCGCTCCTCGATCATTTTGACCAGCGCTTCCGCCCCGGCATCTACCAGAGTGTAGGACCGCGCCGTGGTAATCCATGTCGGCCGACCGGCGACGCCCCACACGGTATCGTAACCCAGGACCAGGAGCGAGAACGCCAGAACCACGATGATGCCGCCCTTGATCGCGCCGAAGCCGAAGCCCAGAACCCGGTCGATCGGTCCAAGAACGGAACTGCGGGAGGCAGAACCGGCCCGTCCGGCAATCAGCTTCATCCCGGCATAGGGAATCAGCAACAGCAAGGCGAAAGCGAGCACTGCCGCCCCCGACGGCGTCCCGATCTTGGGCTCGAACCACTCTGCTAACGGCGTGTGGAGATAATGAATTGCAAAAACCGCGAGCATCCACGCGGCAAGCGACAACACTTCCTGAACCAGCCCGCGCAAGAATCCGCCCGCAGCGGCCACGCCAACGATAATCAGAACGATGATATCAAAACCGGTCATGCGCTCAGGCCTGATTTATGCGGACGACATTATCTGGTCCACAAGATTGCTGAGTTGATAGAGCGTTTGGTAGTTAAATCTAGGTGAATTCGCGGCCGGTTTGCCAAACTCTGCGGTTTCCTGTGTGCCGGATGCAACAGGACCAAATCCCTTGTCGAAGCCCAATTTGGCAGATTCCCGCAGACGCAGTCCCGCATGGGCAACCGGACGAATCTCCCCGGCCAGTGAAATCTCCCCGAACCAGGCGCTGCCCGACGGCAACGGCTTGTCGGCGAGCGCGGAGACCAGCGCAGCGGCGACTGCGACATCGGCCGCCGGGTCGGACAGGCGGTATCCGCCCGCGACATTGAGATAGACTTCCGCGGAACTGAAATTCAGGCCGCAGCGCGATTCCAGCACCGCCAGCAGCATCGCGAGGCGGCCGCTGTCCCAGCCGACAACCGCCCGCCGCGGCGTAGCGCCGCTCTGCAGGCGTACGATCAGCGCCTGGATTTCCACCAGCACCGGACGGGTCCCTTCCAGCGCGGGGAACACCGAACTCCCCGCCAACGGTGCCTCCCTGCCCGACAGGAACAGCATGGAGGGGTTGGACACTTCCTCCAGCCCTGCCCCGGCCATGGCGAACACCCCGATTTCGTCCACCGCGCCGAACCGGTTCTTGAGCGCCCGCAATATCCGGTACTGGTGGCTGCGTTCGCCTTCGAAGCTCATCACCACGTCAACCATATGCTCCAGCACGCGGGGCCCGGCGATCGAGCCGTCCTTGGTGACATGGCCCACCAATACCAACACCGTTCCGCGTTCCTTGGCAAAGCGGATCAGTTCGAACGCGCAGCCGCGTACCTGGCTGACCGTGCCAGGTGCGCCTTCGATCGTGTCGGAATGCATTGTCTGGATCGAATCGGTCACCAGCAGCGCAGGCGGTTCCATGTCGTTGAGGGTGGTCAGGATGTCCCGGACCGATGTTGCCGCCGCCAGTTTGATCGGCGCATCGGCAAGGCCAAGCCGCGCCGCCCGCAGGCGCACCTGGCCCGCAGCTTCCTCTCCGCTGACGTAAACGGTCTCTCCGCCGGCTCTCGCGATCTTCGCGGCGGCCTGCAGAAGCAGGGTGGATTTTCCGATACCTGGATCGCCGCCCATCAGGATTGCGGAACCCGGTACCAGGCCCCCGCCCAATGCGCGGTCGAATTCCGCCAGTCCCGTGGGCCGGCGCTGCAGCACTTCCCCCGGTGCATCCAGCGCAACGAATCGGACCGACCGCCCACCGCTCGACAGATCATGCTTCAGCGAAAACACCGTCGCCGGAACGTCTTCCGAAAGCGTGTTCCATTCTGCGCAATCCGCACATTGACCCTGCCAACGGTGCGAAACCGATCCGCAAGCTTGGCAGATGTAGCGCTTCTTTGTCTTGGCCATGCCTTGCAATAGTTAGAACATACATAGAACGCAATTGCCATTCCGAAAAATGCCGGTCACAAGGAAATGATGCGGCAGAAGGAACTCAGGATTGCGCTGGTGTGCTATGGCGGGGTCAGCCTGGCGGTCTACATGCACGGCGTTACCAAGGAAATCTGGAAGCTGGCGCGCGCCAGCCGTGCCTTCCACGACGGCACACCGCCCGCAGAAGGGGTTCAGGGCGTCTACCGCGACTTGCTCATGCAGATCGAAACCGAATACGGGCTGAAACTGCGGATTTTGCCTGATATCCTCTCGGGTGCGAGTGCAGGCGGGATCAATGCAGTCTTCCTTGCCCAGGCAATCCACTCTGGCCAGTCGCTGGAACCGTTGACCGATTTGTGGCTGGATATGGCCGATGTCGAAAAGCTGCTCGATCCCGACGCCCGGCCGCTCTGGCGGTTTGCAAAATTCTGGGCGCAGCCGATTGCATGGTGGCTGTTAAAGCAGGCCGGTAGCGAGGTGTCGGAAAGCGTTGCGCCCGAAACCCGCAGCGAAGTGCGGCGCAAGGTATCGCGGTTCATTCGCGGGCGCTGGTTCGAACCGCCCTTTTCCGGTGCAGGTTTTTCTGCCCTGTTGCACCAGGCGCTGGAGACGATGGCGGAAATCCCGCCGGAAAAGCCGCTGTTGCCCCCAGGCCACCCGATCGACCTGTTCGTTACCGCAACCGACTTCCACGGCTATACGGAGCTGCTGCGGCTTAACAGTCCGGCGCTGGTGGAGGAAAGCGAGCACCGGATGCCGATCGATTTCACCGCTGCGGTCCCGTTTGGTAGCGGTCATGATCTGGCGAACCGGCTCGAACTGATCTTCGCCGCGCGCGCAACGGCCAGTTTCCCCGGAGCCTTTCCGCCGCTGAAGATCGACGAAATCGACCAGTTGGCGACCAACAAAGACCGCGAGTGGCCGGGCCGGCAGGCGTTCCTGGACCGCGTCATGCCCGCCCACGTGAAGTCCGGCAGCACCGGCCATGTCGCCCTGATCGATGGCTCGGTGCTGGTCAACGCGCCATTCGCCGGGGCCATCCAGGCCCTGCATGGCCGGCCATCGCAGCGCGAAGTCGACCGGCGATTTGTCTATATCGATCCCAGCCCCGATGGGTTCGGATCGCCTGACGATCGCCTCGATCAATCCGTGGGCTTTTTCAGGGCGATCCTGGGTTCGCTTTCGACGATACCTCGCCAGCAGCCGATTCGGGATAATCTTGAAGTGCTCAGCCAGCAATCGAGGGAAGCGGACCGGATGCGCAATCTGATCAGTACGCTCCGGCCGGAGGTCGAACGCAATGTCGAGCGTTTATTCGGGCGAACCCTGTTCTTTGACAAGCCGACGCCCCGGCGACTCAAGGCATGGCGCAACCGGGCGCAGCAATCGGCAGCAGAAGCAGCGGGTTTTGCCTTCCATTCTTACGCGCAAACAAAATTTGCGGCGATCGTGGAAAATCTGGCACAATTGGTGCGCGATGCCGCACCTGACCCGGCGTCGGCAGATGCACAGCCGATTGCGCACCGTTTGCGCGTGGCGCTGGAAGATCGCGGGCTATCCAGCCTGATCGGTGCCGGTGGCGGGGCAAGCGAGGAAGCAATCGGATTCTTCCGTGCATACGACCTGGGTTTTCGCGTGCGCCGCCTTCGGTTGCTATCCCGCCGCCTGGCGCGAGACTGGGAATCCGATCCTGACATTTCCGATAGTGCGCTGGAGCAGGCGCGAGAGGCCATTTTCGAGATACTCTCGCTTTATTTTGCCCGGGGCAGCGCGAAGCAGCTGGGGGAAGAGTTCACGAAGCTGGCAGAAGGGGTGATGGACGAGCCGGGAGCATTGCTGGATTGGCTGTGTCAAATCCGCTCGCTGCCCCAGGTGGATGCCCAGGCCGAAGAAATGTTCGCTGCCGCGCTGGAGCAGATGCCGAAGAACCTGCGCCGGAGGATGCTGCTGACCTACCTTGGTTTTCCCTATTACGACATCGCAACATTGCCCTTGCTGCACAACGAAGGGCTGACCGAATTCGACCCGATCAAAGTCGACCGGATCTCCCCTGACGATGCCCTTTCGATCCGCGACGGCGGGACCAGGGCGACCCTGCGGGGGACCGAACTGTACAACTTCGGGGCGTTCTTCAGCCGTGCCTATCGCGAAAACGATTACCTTTGGGGACGCCTGCACGGCGCGGAGCGGCTGATCGACCTGATCTGTTCGACGAGCGAATGCACCGTCGACCAGAAAATTTCGCGCGCGTTCAAACGGCGGGCGTTTCTGGCCGTTCTGGACGAGGAACAGGTACGGCTGACCGCGAGCCCGAACCTTGTCGATTCGATACGCAACGAAGTTCTGGAGAAATTTGCGGACGGATAGGGTCAACCGTCGCCGCATTTCACCTTAGCCCGAGAACGCGTCTTTCACCTTGGCAAAAAAGCTGCGGCCTTCGGGACATTCATCGCCCGTTTCGGTGTCGCGAAACTGCTGAAGGATTTCCTTCTGCGCCTTGGTCAGCTTGGTCGGCGTTTCGACCGCAATCTCCACCACCAGGTCGCCGCGGCCGCGGCCCTGCAGCACGGGCATCCCTGCACCGCGCTGGCGCAATTGCTTGCCGGACTGGATACCGGGCGGGATTTCGATAGTGTTGGTTTGCCCGTCGAGATCGGGAATCTCGACCGATCCGCCCAGCGCCGCCGTGGTGAAGCTGATCGGCACCCGGGTCAGCAAGGTGGTGCCTTCGCGCTGGAACACCCCGTGCGGGCGGATATGGATAAAGATATAGAGGTCGCCCGGAGGTGCGCCGCGCGGTCCGGCCTCACCCTTACCGGACAGGCGGATGCGGGTCCCGGTATCCACCCCGGGCGGAACATCTACCTGCAGCGTCTGCGGCAGGTCGAGCCGACCTTCCCCGCGGCAATCCCGGCACGGATCTTCGATCACTTCACCGCGGCCATGGCAATTGGGACATGGACGTTCGACTACAAAGAAACCCTGCTTTGCCCGTACTTTACCGTGGCCTTTGCACAAATTGCATCCGCGCGTGCCGGTGCCGGGTGTGGCGCCCGAACCCTGACAGGTGGTGCAGGTCTGGGACACTTCGATCTCGATTTCGCGAATCTTGCCGTGGAAGGCTTCTTCCAGCCCGATTTCCATATCGTAGCGCAAGTCGGCGCCCCGTCGCGGCTGCTGACGGCCGCCGCCGCCGCCGAACGCGCTGCCGAATATCGTTTCGAAAATATCGCCGATATCACCGAAATCACCCTGATGTGCTCCGCCATTTCCGCCATTCATGCCCTGCTGGA